>JBIOYE010000205.1:0-9380 GCA_044870015.1 Candidatus Zixiibacteriota bacterium | reverse complement strand
TTCAGAACATAAACAAAATACATCTTTCCTCTTTCTTAGGTCCGATTCAACCCAGCAACTTAGTCCGCCACAGGCGGACTCACTTCCCCATTCAGTTACCGGGGAATAGCGTTTTTTCGCATCCCGCCAATTTTTAACGCGGGATATTTAAGATACCTAATATAAAATTTTGCAGGAACTTGTCAATACTTTAAGGAGAAACAATCAACAGGGCTGGGTGAACTTCGCTACTTCAAATTTTCCGACTCTTTTTTAAAACTCTCAAAACTGGCTTTATCAAACAACACAAACCGGATTTCTTTTATAGATTTATTCTCCGCCAAAAACTTATTCGCCCCATACAACATAATCTTAGCGCACTCCTCCACCGGAAAACCCCCCAAACCGGTCCCCAGAGCCGGAAAAGCAATGCTCTTGGCTTTCAATTCCTCGGCTTTCTTTAAGCAACTCATAGTTGCCTGGGCAATAATTTTGGGGCTGGTCTTAAAATCCATACCCATGGTAGCGGCATGAATCACAAACTTGGCTTTTAAATTCCCGGCCGTGGTCTCAACCGCCCCACCCACCGGAATCGGGGCTTTCTGGGTGCATTCCTCCTGAATTGTAGGTCCCCCTTTAATCCGGATAGCCCCGGCCACCCCGGTCCCCAAAAGCAAGTGGTTATTGGCGGCGTTGACTATGGCGTCAACTTTCTGCTCGGTTATATCTCCTTGGACGATATTAATTTTTCCCATTCGACTTTCAATGATACTCTTTCTTTTTTTCGGGCGGCTTCGACTTTTCCTTTAAATATTTTATTGGCTGAAATCAAAACCACTGTAGCCCCCAAAATCCCCCACACGGCCCCTCCCAGGGTATCGAAAGGATAATGCGCCCCAATGTAGACTCTGGAAATGGCAACTAAGATGGCTATAAAGAATAAGAATATGCCGGTCTTTTTATAAAAATAAGAAAATAGCGCTGCGGCCGAAAAAAAGTTGACCGCGTGATTGGAAGGAAAAGAATAGGTGACAGGACAATTACTGTATAGCAATAAGTGTACATTGGGCAATGCGTTACATGGACGAATTCTTTCAAAAATGTTTTTGAGAATAATATGTGAGCTTAAATCTGCCAGACCTACGGCTACTATCCCCAAAATTACGGTCCAGCGCCCTTTTTTACCTCCCCAGATGAATAAAGCCAATAAAATTACGAAAATCGGGAACTTCCAGTAGGAAAAGTTGGTAACAATCGGCATCACGAAGTCAAATACCGAGTTTTGCCAGTCCGAATTAATCCAGTGGAATATGGCTTTATCCCAGGCGTAAAGCAGTTCTTTTATATCCTGTAACATTATTTAGATTTCGGCTGATAATTTTTATAACTTGAAGCTTAATATAGGATTTTGCCGGATTAAAAGCAAAAGATTATTCTTCCACGGGTAAAATCCGCAAAAACTGGTCAATCAATCTTCTGAAACGGTTGGTGTAAATCAGATCGTAGGTCTCCATCTGGTCCGGGATGATTTTCCGGGCTTCGTTGCGGGCTTCGGCAATTTTTTCTTCCGCTTCTTCGATAGTCAGCTTACGGCGCATAATCAGGAAGCACAGAACGTCCGCAATCCCCTGAAGTTTTTTTAGCTTTATCTCCTCTTCTATATAATCAAAATAATTCACAAATCTCTGCATATGGCTTCTCGCTTTCATTTTAAATATATTGCAGCAACATCTCGATTTCAGAAGCATCTTTTAAAAGAATAGCCCCCTGCTTGACCCATTTTTCCACTGATTTTTTATTTTCGGATTCCAGAATGAAAAGCGGTCTCCCCTGCTCGATGGCTTTTTGAGCCGCATCCGAAGTGCCGGAACTGCTGGAATCCTCTTCGACTATAATTACCGCTTGGGATAAACCGACTACGATTCTATTACGGGCCATCAGTTGACCTACGGTCACCGGAGAGTTTACCGGAAATTCAGAGATTAGGGCACCGGCTTTGCTAATTTCTGCCGCTAAATTTTCATGCTCTGGCGGATAAACATTGAATAACCCGGAACCCAAAACTGCATAAGTCTGGCCCTTTCCGCTCAGGGCACCCAAATGCACGCCGCCGTCAATCCCCTTGGCTAATCCGGAGACCACCACTATATCCTGTTGGGCCAATTTTTTCCCCCAGGCCACTGCTTTTTCAACCCCGGCAGTGGAAGGATTAGTGGTGCCGATTAGAGCCACGCCGGTTTTATCGTTTAGAGGAAATTTTCCTTTGTAATATAGAAGCGGCGGGGGGTCGTCTATTTGCTGTAGTAAAGGAGGATAATTTTCATCCAGAATTGTTATAATTCCGACATCCTGGGCAGCTAGGATACCCACCTGGATTTCGATATCTTTTAATTTTTCCTGGCTGGCTAAAATCTGCCGGGCTTTGGCTTCTGACATACGGGGCAGAGCAGAAAGCTCCTCTACGGTGGAATAATAGACGTTATCGGGTGTGCCGTAATGCATTATCAGCTGGGCAAATCCCTTGGGTCCCACTTTGGCTATTTCTCTTAGGGCAATTACATATTTGGTATATTCAGTCATAGAAGCCGGTCTTGGCTATAGTAAATACGAAAGCTTTGTGGAATAGGGCAATTCCGTAGATGAGATTAAGAAAAGCAAATTTGTTCTTGAATCTTAAAAATAAAAAAGGGTTCGATTCATTTGGAACCCAACCCTAAAGTCTTTTTTATTAAACCCTTTAAAACCTTACCGTATCACCGCGTTTCACATCCTCAAAACTCAACCTAAAGCAGACAGAAGCTACTTAGTAATTGATTCTTGCGGTAGTGACACCAAATTCAAATCTTCTAAAAGTCCCAGAGTGTACACCCATTTTTCTTTAGTCTGCTCAAAATCTGCCAGAAACTGCTTATTGACCGGAGAAGAGGGAGGAAAAGTCACTTTCAATGGGTCAACCGGACGACCGCTGATTCTTATCTCATAATGGAGGTGTGGACCCGTGGAAATCCCGGTAGAACCGACAAAAGCAATCACATCTTTTTGAGAGACTCTTTTACCGCGAAATATCCCTTTAGCTATCCCAGAAAGATGCCCATAGCAAGTAATGAAACCATTGTTGTGCTTGACTTCTACAGTTCTTCCTAAGCCGGTCTTCCAGCCGGTAAAGATTACCTGACCATCAGCCACCGCCACCACCGGAGTTCCCCATGGTGCCGAAAGATCGACCCCAAAATGGGGTCGGTTAATCTGGAAAACCGGGTGTTTCCGACTGTAAGAAAAACCAGAGCTTATTCTACGGTAATTCAAAGGTGTTCTCAGGAACGCCTTTCTCAATGAATTTCCGTTTAAATCATAATAATCCGCATGACCGGTGGAATCTTCATAATGAATGGCGGTGTATTTGGTCCCTTGTAAGTCAAATTCGGCAGCCAGAATATCACCGTACTCCACAAACTCATTTTGTTCGTTGAATAACTCTTCGTAGATAATTTTGAAGCGGTCTCCGTTCTGGACTTCTGTCAAGAAATCCACCTCCCAGGCGAAAATATCCGACAACCTTAAAATCAGGTCGTCTGATTTTACCTGAGTCTGCATCGATTCCCAGAGAGAGTTGTGAACCTCCCCGGAAAGGGTCTTAATCTGGCGTGTAAAGACCACCGGGGCAAGATATGCTACAAAGGCGCCGTCTTTCTCTTCCACCCGATATCGTTCCTTATTGCCCCTCCAATATTCAAAAGATAAAATCGAAGTATCCGGAGTAATTAAGACTTTAAAAAAGTCTCCGGGTTTGCATTTTCTTGGATCTAAAAGACTGGTCAAGGGCTTGATTATCTCATCTACCAGGAAATGGGGTATCCCATTTCTGATTAATGACAGAGACAAGGTCTCTCCCGGTTTGACACTGCCGGTCATAAGCGAAGCTTCGTTAACCGGCTGCTGGACCGCGTCGGAAATCAAACCTACCTGCTTGGAGGTTTTCTCAGCAATCGTCAAAAGAAACGCCAAAGAGAAAATAATCAGAAACTGAAACAGCAGGGCTGAGGGTATTTTCAACTTTTTTAACACTAGTCCCTCCTCTCATTATGGACTGTTTTAATTATCGGAATCTGCTTGGGCAATTATTATTATTTATTTTAAAAAATTTTACTCATATAGGAAAATATTTCCTATTTTATGTTTATTTAACATACAAATCTGCCCTTTTGGCTTACATGAAAACTCCTCTTATTTAGAGAGGGGATTTTTAACTCCTAAGCAAAAGCCACACAATATGTTAAAGAGCAATATTAAAATTAAAAACTGCTGGAATGAAATTTCAGAATCGCTACAATCCTATCAAAAGCATAATTGAAATGGTCTGCCGGGTAATTACCATATCCGGTGAATTCATTATAAGTATAAGCGGTGCCTTGGGTTGCCATAAAGCTGTTAAAGTTCTTATTGGCAATCTGCAGCATGTAGCTGTCCTGATCTCCGACCTCAAAATAGATTTTGGTGTTATTTAAAGCTGTTGGATTATTTGATATTCTTTGTTTAATATCATTATTCAGCCATTTAGTCCAAATTGAGGGCCTAATAGTTCCAGTGGTGTCAAAAGGTAAATCTAACCCATATCTTACGAAGGAATTATCCGTGGGGAATCCACCTATTTTAATATAAGAGCTGGAATCAGTATCTGCCGTGTCATGATGTGAAAATCCTAAAGACAGAGCAAAAAGTAAGCTGATGGCAGGTTTGGTCTTATCAGGTGGTATAATTACGGAGTCCCCGGAAGAGAATTGAAGTCCTTCCTGAATCGCAGTAGCCCGCAAATAATCGGTAAACCAATCTCCGTTTGGTCCGGCACCAATTGACAACGGTGCCGAAATGGCGCTTACTGATCCATAAAACTGGGGATAATCCATGGCTACCCTGAAAGCACCGTAGCCACCCATCCCTACTCCGCTAATTCCTCTCTTTTTAGTACTGTCATTCACAATTCTGCTAAAGAAAAGAGTGTCTATCTGCAGTCTTAAATCTTCTGCTATATATTTTTCATAATTACCCCCTATGGAGTTAAGGTAGAAGCCGCCTCCCATAGGGTTATTACCATCTGCTATCACAATTATCATGGGCTTGATTTCCCCATTTGCAATCAGCTTATCCGCTATATCTTTCACCCGATAAGTATTGGCAAAAACCAGGGCATCCTGACCGAAGTCAGTCAAAAGATATAAGACCGGATATTTGGTTTTGAAACTAATCGGAATTTGGCCGTTTGAATCCACCGGAACTTCACCTGGGATATATACCATCACGGTTCGGGTGGGGATTGAAAAAGGAACTCCCAAAGGAGAATTATCCAATGCCGGCCACAGATTATTGGTGATTTTAAAATAATCGAATTGCTTTAAAACCACAGGCTCGACCGGATTTTTTCTCTTTTTACAGCCGCTTACAGCTAAAATCAAGCCGAGACTGAATATCAAAATCAGCTTTATTTTACGCATTCTCCCTCTCCTTAAAATCTATAGGTGAAATAGAAATAGGAACTGTATTGAGCCGTGGAGTAATTTCCCGGGAAATTGTCGAATAGCCCGTCGCCGTTGACATCTTGAATTTGGTTGAGCTCACGATTGTCGTAGTTGATATATTCTATGTTGTATCCTACTTCATAGGCATTTATTTTGTAGCCGAGACCGAAATTTAAGCTGTTTTTATCCGCAAAATCCAGAACCAGGGGATTCAAGGACTGGTCCGGAATGGCAGTGGGGTCATGGTAGTAACCGGCCCGGGCTACCCAGTTTTCTCTGAAGTTATATTCAGCTCCGATGCTGAAACGGGTGGCATCTTTCCAGTTGAACACGATAGCTGAATCTGCCGGAGTTCCCAAAGGATTCAGGCCGTAATTCAAAGTATCCCCGGCCGGAGAAACCCACTGGGCTCTGGTGCTGTAATTTACATCCAAAACTTTCATCCTGGACCAGCCGGTCCAGGCAATGTCTGCCATTAAGGTAAATTTTTCTGAGGCCTGATAGGCAAACCCGGCCCCCAATTCAGCCGGGAGATTCATGGTGGTCTTGACTTCCGGCGACGTCTCGGCTCCCCCACCCAAAAAATACGGGGCTGAGGTGCTGTCATTGGCTACGATTTGAGAGTTATTGGGAAAATAGACAAACATCCGGTTATGGCCGGTTAACTTGATATTAACCGGAGAACGATAGGAACCGCCCAGTTTTACTTTGGGTGAGAGTTGATACATAATCCCCAAATTTATTCCTATTCCCCAGCCGTCAAATTCCATGCGGCTGTCCATAATTATGTTGTCATAGGGACGGGGAGTATTCTCAGGCTGTTGATACATGGTAGTAATGGGAAGTAAAATGGTGGGGATAAAGTTAGGTCTTCTCCAGGTAAAATCAGATTTTTGAACAGCCAGCCCCAACCCTAAAGCTAACTTGCCCTTGACAAACTCTTTGGCTATGCTGGGATGAAAGTCGACCACCGTGAAGCTGGCTTCATGGTCGATTCGAGTATAAGGAACAGTATCAACCTCGTTATATCCCGGCAGGGGGTCAAATAAATCCCATTTAGAACCTAAACCGTAAGGCAGAAAAAAAGCCATCCCGGCTGTAAATCCCCCGTGACTCTGGAATTTATAAAAGCTGGAAAAATTGGGATAGTAAAAAATCCGGTCATCCGGAACCCGGTCCTGGTCATTGCGATACCCTAATTCAGAACCGTTGCTTAAGAGTATCTTGGGTTCATATTTTTGTCTGGGTACGACTATGGATAAGATGGAATTGGCTTCGGATTTCTGCAGATAAGCCAGGCCGGCCGGATTCCACCAGGCCGCTGACCAGTCATCTGCCAGTCCTCTGAAGGCGCCTCCCAGGGCGCTGGCTTTAGCGCCTACATTCAATGACATCCCGGAAGCCCAGAGCATTTGCGGAACCGTCACCAGTAGAATCGCCGCCATCAAAAACCGCCGCTTGATGATGAGCCTTGTCCCTCCCCTTCGGTCGGGATAAATCGAACCATTCATCCTCATCTCCATATTTTAAAGGTTAATTATAAGATGTCAATATGATTTTTCTTAGATTTCACCCTTTGGCTTAAAAAAGCGTCTCATATTTTACTACAATAATTTTTATTTGTCAATAGCAAATTTGACTTTTTTTAGAGGTAAAAAACAGTTGACAAATGATTTTTTGTGTTTAGATTGACGATATAAAGGTAGGTGTCCACCCGTGAAAAAAGCCACAACTTTAGCCGTATTTCTTGTAACAATAGCTCTCCTTTTTAGCTGTAAAAAGTCCACTGGACCGGTAATTCCAGGCTGGGAGGTTTTGTCAATTGGGAATACTGCTGGCTTACGAGCTGTTGATTTTGTGGATGAGAATTACGGCTGGGTTATCGCTGGAGGTGATACTGTGATTTATCATACCACAGCTCGTAGACCCACGTTGTCCTCAACGTGGGAATAAATACATCAAATTCTCTACATCAAATCTTTTTAATCTCCCCACCATAAATTATTCTTGATTTTCCCCCAGCTTGAGATAGTTTACCCTTACGGTTACACCATCCCGTTAGGGACAGGATCCCGTACTTTAGTAGGGACGCCATCCCGTAGGGACAAGCTGGGTCTACAGCCTATTCTAAAAACCTTCAACCAAAAAAGTTGCCATCTTCTAATAATTTATTATATTATAAGTTTGACCAAACGCGGTAAAAACAGAATTTTTTAGTCGAGAGGTGTTCAGATGTCCGGATATATAGTAGTCAAAGGTGCCCGGGAGCATAATTTAAAAAATATCGATTTAGATATCCCCCGCGAAAAATTAGTGGTCATAACCGGTTTATCCGGCTCCGGAAAATCTTCTCTGGCTTTTGATACCATCTATGCCGAAGGGCAGAGAAGATATGTGGAGTCACTTTCCGCTTATGCCCGTCAGTTTTTGGGGCTGATGGAAAAGCCGGATGTGGATTTCATTGATGGACTTTCGCCGGCCATATCCATTGAACAGAGAAGCTCGGCTAAAAATCCACGCTCTACAGTAGCCACCGTAACTGAAATTTATGATTATTTAAGATTACTTTTCGCCCGTATCGGTATCCCCTACTGCTACAAATGCGGCCGAAAAATAGCCCAGCAGACCGTAGACCAGATTGTGGATGCCATCTTAGCCCTGCCTCAAGGGAGCAAGATTCAGATTTTGGCTCCTTTAGTCAGAGGCAGAAAAGGCGAATATAAAGATTTGTTGGAAGAGGTCAAAAAAGAGGGATTCGTCCGGGTCAGAGTGGATAAAAAGATTTATGAGGTAACCGAACCGATAAAGTTGGACAAAAATAAAAAGCATAATATCGAAGTGGTGGTTGACCGGCTGGTAGTGGAGGCAAAAATATCTAAACGATTGGCCGACTCTCTGGAGACCGCTTTGAGAATGGGTTCCGGGGTGGTTTTGATCGACGTAAGCGGTAAAGAGGAATTATTATTCTCCGAACATTATGCCTGTGTCAACTGCGGAATTTCTTACGAAGAAATTCAGCCCCGTATGTTTTCTTTCAACTCCCCTTTCGGCGCCTGTCCCGGCTGTGACGGCTTGGGAAGTAAAATGGAGATCGACCCCAATCTTCTGGTTCGCGACCCTAATTTATCTTTGTCGGACGGGGCTATTGCTCCCTGGGGGATGCCGGCCGGAAACTGGTATTTGCATCAGTTGAGAAGTCTGGCTGACCATTTCAAATTCAACTTCAATACCCCTTTTAAGAATCTGCCCCAAAAAGCCAAGCAGGTGCTTTTATACGGGACCGAGGATGAAATCAAATTCGAGTATCATCTGCGGGAAGGGAAAGGTTACGGGGAGTATTACTCCGATTTCGAAGGGGTGATTCCCAATCTGGAGAGAAGATATAAACAGACCCAGTCTCAAGGAGTGCGGGACTGGATTGAGTCATTTATGCGGGTCAAACCCTGCCCCAAATGCAATGGGGCCCGGCTGAAAAAAGAATCTCTCTCTATCAAGGTCCATGACTTGAATATTCATCAGATTACCCGGATGTCGGTCAAAGCCGCCAAGGAATTTGTGGAAAATCTGAAATTGACCCAGAAAGAAAAAACCATTGCCAAACAGATTTTAAAGGAGATCAACGAACGTCTGACCTTTATGATAAATGTGGGGCTGGATTATCTGACTTTGGACCGAACCGCGGCTTCTTTATCAGGAGGAGAGGCCCAGAGAATCAGATTAGCGACCCAGATAGGTTCTCGATTAGTCGGTGTTTTATATATTTTGGATGAACCGTCCATCGGACTACATCAAAGAGATAACAAAAAGCTTTTGAATACTTTGATTAGCTTACGAGACTTAGGGAATACTGTGATTGTGGTGGAGCATGATAAAGAGACCATCAATACT
>JBIOYE010000204.1:0-2590 GCA_044870015.1 Candidatus Zixiibacteriota bacterium | reverse complement strand
GGGATATCGTAGTTTTAGGGGCAGGGTACAGCGGAATCAACTGTGTGGTCCGCCTGAATAAATTATTAAAGAAAAATCCGGATTATCAGATTCATTTAGTTGACTGCAACCCTTATCATCTGTTGGAAACTCGACTGCATGAAGCGGCTGCCAGACAGGCCGAAATCACTATCCCCATCGCGGCCATAATTCATAAAAGAAATATTATTTTTCATTTAGCGGAAGTGGTCAGAATAAATTTGAATGAGAGAAAGGTCATAACATTGGACAAAGATATTTCCTACGATTATCTGGTGATTGCGTTGGGTAGTAAAACCAATTTTTACGATATCCCGGGCTTGAAAGAGTATGCTTTCCAGCTCAAAACTTTTGAGGATACTTATAAAATCAGAGATAATTTAAAGAGGACCTTTGCCAAAGCCAAGTCAGAGAAAAGTCCGGAAGAAAGAAAAAAACTTCTGACTATTGTAATCGGGGGTGGAGGATTGACCGGAGTGGAGTTGGCGGCTGAAATTGCGGAGTTGGTGGAAGAGTTATCCCACAAGTGGGAGATTCCTCCGGAGGAGCCCCAGATTTATTTAATAGAAGCCGGTCAGACCATCCTGCCTGCAGTTCAAAAGAAAATGATTGATAAGGCACAGGAAAATTTGATTGAAAAAAGAGTCAAAATTCTGACCTCCACCAAGGTGGTGAAAATGGAGCCGGGAGAAGTTTTTATCCAACCGGGTGGGAAAATTCCTACCTATGCTTTAATCTGGACCGGAGGAATCAGAATCTCCTCGATTATGAAAGCCAGTGGCTTGGAGGTGGGGCCTTTGGGTCGCATCAAAGTAAACCAGTTTCTAGAAGTGGAGAATTTTCCGGGTGTCTATGCGGTAGGAGACAATGCTCTGGCCGTTAATCCTAAAACCAAAAACTTCGTGCCGGCCGCGGCTCAATTTGCCTTACAGCAGGGGCGTCTGGTGGCCAATAATATTTATGCTGAAATAAATGGAAAAGCGCAGAAACCATACCGGCAAAAAGTTTTAGGAGAAGTGATTAGTTTAGGCCGGCATCTGACTTTGGGGTGGCTGGCTCTGCCGGGGAATAAGAAGTTAAGTTTTTTTGGGTTTTTGGCTAATTTGCTTAAAAGAGCGGTGTCTGAAAAACATCTGTTTTTATTATGGAAAGAATCCAGGCATTGGGTTAGGGCGCAAGGGTATTAAATTTAACTTTCTTGCTTTTAGCTGATTTTTTAACAATATTTCATAAATGAAGAGAAATAACACTAACCTCATTTTCTCCATTTCCGGTTTAAGAGGAATAGTGGGGGATGGTTTAACTCCGGATTTAGTCGTCAAGTACGCTTCAGCTTTTGGCTACCTGTCAAAAGGAAAAATTGTTGTAGGCAGAGATACCCGTAACACCGGAGAGATGATTAGAAATTTAGTCATATCCAGTCTGCTTGCCACTGGCTGTGAAGTAGTAGACATCGGAATTTGCCCCACACCCACAGTTGAATTGGCGGTTCTGGATTTAAAAGCCCAGGGGGGGATTGTAATTACGGCCAGCCACAATCCCATCCAATGGAACGCTTTGAAATTTATCAACTCTGCAGGAATGTTTATCACTGAACAAGAGAAAAATAGAATTGAAAAATTAGCAGGCAATCAAAAAATGAAATTTGTCTCATGGGATAAAGTAGGTAAAGTGAGCAAGGATTCCTTCCAAATTGAAAAGCATATCAATAAAATTTTAAACTTAAATTTGGTCAACCAAGAGAAAATCAGAGAAAAAAGATTAAAAGTAGTAATTGATTGCGTCAACGGAGCAGGGAGCTTCGCTTCACCGGTCTTATTGGAGAAATTGGGATGCGAGGTAATTAAAATCAATTGCCAGAATACCGGAACATTTCCCCATCCCCCGGAACCAGTACCTGCCAATCTAACCCAATTATGTGACGCAGTCCGGCAATATCAAGCCGATATCGGTTTTGCCAATGACCCGGATGCAGACAGGTTAGCTATAGTTTCGGAAAAAGGAGAAGCCATCGGAGAAGAATATACTCTGGTTTTAGCCACCAAATATGTTTTGAGCAAAAAGAGAGGGTCGGTGGTAGTGAATTTATCCACCACCAAAATGATTGATGATGTTGCCAAAATGTATAATGCGTCGGTTCACAGAACCAAAGTGGGGGAAGCCAATGTGGGTTTGAAACTAAAACAGGTTAAAGGAGTAATTGGAGGAGAAGGGAATGGAGGAGTGATTTTACCGGAACTGCATTATGGCAGAGATGCTTTAGTAGGTGTCGCTCTGATTTTAAGTTATCTGGCTGAATCTGGACTGACCGTTTCACAGGCAATACAGCAGATACCTAAATATCATATGATCAAAAAATCGCTTCCTATAAATCAAAATTTCGAAAAATTATTACATAAGTTTAAAGCTAAATATCGTAGAAATAGCATGAATACCAGGGATGGCTTGAGAATTGACTTTCCTGCAGGGTGGCTGCATATTCGAAAATCCAATACCGAGCCGATTGCCCGTGTAATTGCTGAAACCCAAGATAAAAAAGAGGTCGAGGACCTGGTCGACTCAGCTTTAAAAT
>JBIOYE010000203.1:0-3979 GCA_044870015.1 Candidatus Zixiibacteriota bacterium | reverse complement strand
GTATTTTTACTCTTTCTAATTTTTCATAAATTACTCTTAGCTGCCGGAACGCCTGGCGAACTTTTTGCTTATCCTTACTTACAGGTGCGACGGTCATTAAACCTTTAATCCTTAAATTCTCCAGCTTTTGCATCTCTCTTATTAGATTTTCGGTCTGTTCCGGTTTTACTCCATACTTGGTCGGCTCTCCCGAGGTGTTGACTTCGATTAGAATGGGGAAGATTTTATCTTTTTCTTTAGCTCTGCGGTCTATTTCCTCTGCCAAGTTTAAACTGTCCACGGATTGAATCATATCAAAAATCTCCAGGGCCTTTTTGACTTTATTGGTCTGCAGATGACCTACTAAATGCCACAAAGCTTTTTTATCCATACGGTCATATTTGGCCTGGGCCTCCTGTACTTTATTTTCTCCGATTATTTCAATCCCACAGGCCAGGGCCTGTTCTATCTTTTCAACTGATACATTCTTGGTAACCGCTACTATTTTTATTTCTTGAGGATTTCTTTTGACTTTTTCACAAGCCTTGAAAATTTTGGCCCTAAGCCGGCTCAAATTTTCTTCGATTTCACTCATTAAATTAGTAAATAATACAGGATTCGCTCCAAAAATCAACTATTTCTTGCTATTTATCAGCTTATTTATTATATTACCACTAGTAAGAAATTTAGTGAGGGAAGTTTGAACGTCAAAAAAGTTATTCTTCTATTAGTTGTATTTCTTTTCACTGTTCCTGTCTTGGCCCAAGTGGATACGGCGTGGGTGAGGAGATATGATGTGACTCAGGATGGTTTCGATATCCCATATTCTTTGATGGTGGACAGCAAAGGGAATGTGTACGCAGGAGGTTGGGCCGGCACAGTTAAATATTCATCTACTGGCGAATATCTTTGGTCTACTCCTCGGGGAGCCTATGGAATAGCCGTTGACAGTTTCGATAATTTGTACTTAGCGGATGGTTTAGGGGTAATCAAATATTCAGCTGATGGCGAGTCACTGAGATTTAACGGTTTTGGGCTTACCTGGGCCGGCGATTTAGCATTAGATAGTTTCGGCAATATTTATGTTACTGGCGGTAATAATTCTTTTCATGATTTTTATACCATAAAGTATAACAACGCCGGAGATACTTTTTGGTTTAGACAGTATATTGGTCCAAATAATTTTGCTGACTCCCCCGGCTCTGTTGCTGTTGATACTGCAGGAAATGTATATGTTATGGGAAGTACAGTAATCAGCTATTCCTACAATTTCAGAGATTATGCTACGGTAAAATATTCTCCTACGGGAGAGATGCTATGGGACGCTCTTTACAATGGACCAAACAGCGGAGACGATGTTCCTTTTGATTTTGAGGTAGATTCTAGTGGAAATGTGTATGTAACTGGCAGAAGTATCGGGGATACGTCTACTCCTTTTAATTATGACTATGCCACAATCAAGTATTCTACTAACGGAGATACACTATGGGTCAGGCGTTATAATGGACCAGCGGATGGTATTGATGAAGCCACAGCTATCGGAGTTGATGATAGTGGGAACGTGTATGTAACTGGAGTGAGCAGAGGTATAGCAACTTCAGATGATATTGCCACAATTAAATATTCATCGAGCGGAGAGGTTTTATGGTTGAGAAGATATGATGGGCCCAATGGATGGGATGGTGGCAACGATTTAGCTTTGGATAAAAGTGGTAATATTTATGTGGCGGGCTACAGCAGGAGTGGCACTTTAGAAGATTTTATAACTATTAAATATTCTCCACAGGGAGAAATTTTATGGCAAATCCGCTATAATGGACCAGTAGACAGCAATGATGTTGCCAACCTTATAACATTAGACAATCAAGAGAATGTTTACATAACTGGGCGAAGCATTGGAAGTCACAATTGGCAAGACCATGATTACGCCACTATTAAATATGTTCAATATACTTGCATAGCTAAACCGGGTGATAGCGATAACGATAACGAAATTCTTCTGACAGACATTACAACCATTGTCAATTCCCTCTTCAAATCTCAACCAGCTCCTAATCCCTTATGTCGCGGAGATGTCAACGTCGACGGAAAAATTCTGCTTTCGGATATTGTTTATTTAATAAATTTCCTTTATAAGTCTGGGCCAGCACCGGTGAAAAATAGGGAATGCTGTTTGTAAAAAAATACCATCTTGTCATTCTGAGTCACGATATAAATCGGAACGAAGAATCTCGCTTCTAAAATTACGGGATCCTTCCCCCGATAAATTGGGGTTAGGATGACAGTATTTTTGAAGCTCAAGGACGAGAACAAGAGTAAATTAGGTCGAAATTTTCAACAACTTTTTTAGCAGCTTTTCTATATCTTCCACTTTGAAGGGCTTGTTCAAAAATCCGTCGGCAATATCCGCCACCATAGCATCCTGTGGCGGTCCTAAGTTAAAGCCGGATATGACCACCACCGGCAGCTTAGGATAATTATCTTTCACAAACCTCAATAAATCCAGGCCGCTCATTTTGGGCATCCGCATATCCGTGATGACCAGATCGTACTCTTCTTCCTTTAAAAGCCGCAGGGCCTCTTCGCCGTCATTGGCCTGGGTGCTTTGACACTGGAAAACCTCCAAAATATCCCCCAATAAACTGGACATATTGATGTTATCATCCACAATCAAAACCTTTCGGGTCAACATTTCGGCTCCTAATTTAAAGGTATCAGACAAAGCCACGCTCATCAGTTATTTCGGCATATTCACAGAGAAGATTTATATCTGAGAAAATCTTAAAAAAAATTGTATAAAAAGAAGGCAAAAATGAGGAAAAATCAGATAAAGCTAGAAATTATTGCTAAGAAGGGGTAAATTTATCCAAAATCTCAAGTGAGAAAACCGGTGTCAGTGCTTTTTTTTCTTACCCAGATGGATTTTACAGTAAAGCCCAATGGCGGCACCGTCTAAGCTCAAATCCTTTACCCCGAAACCGTCATCTTTCCAGACATCCTTAACTTCCCAGGCCAGCCCCAGGGTGAACGCCACCACACTGGCGTCTTCCAGGGAAAGCCCCAATCCATAGTGCAACATTGAGACCAGAAAATAAGAGCCCAAAAAATGAATGGCGTCCCAATAAATAGGGTCAAAGGCAAAACTCCAGTTTACCAGATTATGGTCATGCATTTTAAGTATCCTGATTTTGGTTTTTGGCTAAGAATAAGATGCTCTGCAAAGAAGCAGTGACATTGGATAAAACTTTGGAATATCTTTTGAGAAGCTCGGTGTACTGCCATCTGACCGAGAAGGCCTTCTCCGGGAATTCAAAAAGCTCCAGCAAGGTATTTTTGTAAATTTCGTCAATGTACCCCAGCACATAAAAGGGGAAATCTCCCACGTCTGGGTCGTTGGCTTCTCCGCGGGCGATCCGGTCTTTGTAGATTTCAACTTTTTCCAAAATGACGGTCCCGAAACACCAGGGGGTCATAATCACCCCCAAATTGGTGGAGTCAGAATAAAAGGAGAAGATATTTTTCAAAAGTACATCCAATACAATTTTGCGGGCCCGGTAGTAAGCCAGAGATTCGCTCCGGGTGGAGGGGGTTTGGCTTATTTTTACCTCCAGACTGACCAGTTCTTCATGACACTTTTGCTCAGTTTTTTCCAGAAACCGGTAATACTCTTCGAAGTAAACTTTGGTATTCTCACTGATGGTATAGATGAAATACCCTTTTTCATCTTTCCCGATTTTGGGCTCCGACTGCCTTTCCAGCCATTGGGGAGGGAAGCCTCTTTTGAAGCCGTTGGTAAGTTTTTCTGCACCCATAACCACCCTCCACTTGAGCAAAAAGAGTGCCTTGTAAAAAAATTGACCATCTGAGAAGAGGGCTGATTTTCAAGGTCAAAGTAAGATGTTCAACTCAAATAAGATAGAAGTAACAGAAAATGTTCAAGTAAATTTATCGGTACGATTTCTGAACAAAGCTTATGCAAGACGGTTCATACAATCTGCAG
>JBIOYE010000202.1:0-7209 GCA_044870015.1 Candidatus Zixiibacteriota bacterium | reverse complement strand
CCGTTCTCATACTTCAAAGTCTGATTTCCGCAGACCGGACAGGCAGATAACACCACCATATGGGTTTTTTTACCATTGGAAGCCGGAAATCTCAAGAGACCTTCCTCCTCTTCCACCAGCAGCCCCTGCTTCAAGGCATGAAACACCGTGGTCAGCCGGCCGTTGACCGACAGCACATTTCCCCCTCGCATTGACACCGGCTCCGCATCGAACTGAACTTTATATTCTCTGGTTTTGGCTTGGGAAAATTCATTTCCGCCAGAGGCGGACACACTCAAGATCGGATAGCGGGAGCTGTCTCTATAAATGGTAATCCCTTTCATCCCGTTCTTCCAGGCATCTAAATATATATTGGAGATAACTTCCGGCTCGATATCTTCCGGCAGATTGACGGTGGAAGAGATGCTGTGGTCCACATATTTCTGGCAGATTCCCTGAATCTGCACCCTTTTATCCGGGTCGATATGATGAGCGGTGCGGAAGAAATAGGAAGGCAATACTTTTTTCAGGTCATCTATATCCTGACAGTCCTGCACTTTTTCAGTCAGCCCTTTTTCTTCGATATAGGCCTGAATCGTGGAATGGAAAATTTTGAAAATCTGATTTCCGAAACTTTCCGAGCGGCGGGTGTAGTATAAAGCAAAGACCGGCTCAATACCGCTGGAAACCCCGATGTAATTCTTCTTACCGAATTGGTACCCCAAAACAATGTTGGAGATGGTGCCGGTGGGGGCAATCGAGAGCATGGCGATATTTCTCAAACCGTGTTTTCTGATTAACTCTTTGGTTTCAACCTCTAATGTCTCCTGGAAAAAAGGACATCTGGAGTAAGCATTATAGTCAAAAATAGGGGAAACCCCTTTTTCGGCGGCTAATTCGGCCGAGGTCTGGTAAGAGGCGTCGGCGATGGTCTTCATCACTTTCTCCATCACTTCAATCCCTTCCTGGCTGTCATAAGGCAGACCCAGCTGATTGTGCATATCCGCAATCCCCATCACTCCCAAACCCAACCTTCTGGTCTCAGCCGCGGCTTTGCGCTGTTTCTCCAGAGGGTTCAAAGATTCATTCCATTTAACCACGTTGTCTAAAAATCGAATCACCAGACCGCTGGTTTCAACTAATTTTTCCCAATCCACTTTGGCTTTGGGGGTATAGCTGTCGATTACAAAGCGGGACAGATTTATGGAAGCTAAATTGCAGGCACCCCCATTTTCCAAAGGAACTTCTCCGCAGGGATTGGTGCTGACAATTGGACGACCGACATAATTGGAAGGGGAGTATTTGGTCATGGTGGTCCAGAAAATTAGACCCGGCTCGGCGGTGGAATAATTTCCTTCGATGAAAGCATCCCAGATTTCTCGGGCTTTGACTAATTTTTTGATTTCACCGACTTCAGCGGAGCTGAAATACAGCATAAAATCCCCGGCTTTTTTGACCGCCAAGTCGTACTGGTTGTCTTTGAGAGAAATTATATAATCCCCGAACATATCCCGGCTTAAGCTTTCTGCCAGCTGGAATTGGCTTAGAGCTTGACCCTTTTGCTTGACCAAAAATTTATTTAGCTCTTCGATGCTGTCGAAAGAGCCGAATAGTTCATATTTTTCAATCGGCTTGGAGGGGATTCCGTAGGAATACTGAACCCCGGAACCCTGCGGAATTCCCAAACTGGAGGCGGTTTTGTCTTTTTTGTAGACCAATATCTTCTCCGGTCCAAAATCATTCTGCTCTTTTACCGCCTGCATAAATTCATCCGATACTTTGATGCTGATATTGGCGAATCTCACTTGGGTGTTTTCACGGACCTGTCTTTCTATTTCCTTGAACTGCTCCGGTGAAAATAAGTTGGACCATTTGCATTGCTCCACTATCTGATTGGTAACCCAGTTGGGATTCTTTTTGACTCTGATAAAATTGGGGATATCCGGATGTTTGATGTCTAAAGTTAACATCAAAGCCCCTCGTCGTCCGGATTGACCGATTAGACCGGTGGTCAGGGAATATAATTCCATAAATGAGACCGAACCGGTGGAGCTGTCAGCGGCGTTGTGGACTATGGAATCTTTGGGTCTCAAGACGGTTATATCTACCCCGATTCCGCCGCCGTAGGAATAAGTCCGGGCGCATTCGTAAGCGGTTCGGTAAACTGATTCTAAGTTATCTTCGTCTATCAGGGAGACAAAACAGTTGGCCAAAGTTTTCAGCCGGTACATATCTCCGGCCCCGGCTATGACTCTGCCTCCGGGCATAAACAATCCTTCATAAAGAGCGCTGTAAAATTTTTCTCCCCAGTCAATCTGTTTTTCTTTGGTGGGTTCCACTGCGGCCATAAAAGCGGCCAGCCGGGCGAATGTATCTTCCGGCTTTTTCTCAATTCTTCTGGCTTTGAGGTCTTTTAGATAATATTTGTTTTCATAGATGGAAATAGCCAGCTCATTTCCCCCCAAATAATTTTCATGGACCGGGATCAATCCTTTTTGCTGGGCGGTTTTGAGGTGAAAGAGCAGTTCCCGGTAGGCATCGATGACGTCATAGGGGATTAATGAAGCTAACTTACTTTTGTGGGTAAACATATCCCACAAAGCGGTTATCTCCGTATCTTTGTCGGCCGCGGCCCGTTCTGCGGCTTGTCTGATTTCAGCTCTTTTGGCCCGGTAGATGATATAGGCCTTGGCGATGCGGGGTTCTCCGGCTTCCATCAGAATCTGTTCCACCATATCCTGGATCTCTTCCACTGCCGGGATACTGCGGGTGTGGAATTTTTTGTTCAGCTCTAAGATTACCTTATCGGATAACCGGACTGCGGTTTCTTTTTCGGTTCCGTTGATGGCTTGAAAAGCTTTAAAGATGGCGTTGGTTATCTTTTCCTGCACAAAGGGAACTATGGTTCCGTCCCTTTTGACGATTTTGGTGATTTTGTTTTCTATCTTCATGGTTGTCTACTCAAAATTTGTTAAATTTTTTCTATCTATTGTGGATGAAAGTTTTTTAGCTAAATTTTTGACTTCCGTAGAACTAAATTCTGTATATCAGTGTAATTTTACCCATCCTCCCCTCCTTCAATGGAAATTTTTAGTTTTGAATTTTCTTTATTTTCTTACTTTTAAGAAAAAAATCCCTCTTGCTTTTAGGTATAAAAAATTAAAAATCCGGCTTTTTCGACTGAAATCTAATTTATATGCATACATCTCTGCTTGTCAAGCAAAAAATGTAAATTTCTTAAAAAAATAACAATTAGCTGTAGTCCAATGGGTTAAAAATACTAAATATAGTGTTTCCCACTAATTCTACGGGAAAAGCTGACTTTCATTGGGGATATCTGTTTGAAAATTACGGGGCTATCACTATTTACAGTCCCCACATAGATGATTATCTGACAGTTCGCTCAAATTTCTAAAACTTCCTGTTGACATTTGCGTAAAATTATATAGATTGTTTGTTAAATTTTTCACAAGCAAAAGCGAGAATGGTCTTTGCTAAAGGAGCCGAAAAATAAGACGGATTTATACCGGCAGATCGCCTTATATACCACTATCCCCTTTATCCTAGCTCTTTGTCCGGTAGTTGGCGGTTTTATAGGAAATAAGTTAGATAAATGGTTGAATACTTCTCCTTATCTGATGTATATTCTAGGATTATTAGGATTATTGGGTGGCGGATTAGAGGTTTATAACATTATAAAACGGGTTTCCAAAGAATAGTATGGGGTTAGAGTTAATCAAAAGAACTTACAGAACTTCGCTGGTATTAGCTATTTTAGTTTTCTTTTATGCCTGGGGTTATTACAGTTTTCCTTCTGCCGTAGGAATATTAAGCGGAACTATCTGGGGATGTTTAAATCTTTTCTTTATCACAAGTTTGGTAACCTCATTTATAAAATCCGGGGAAAAAGATTACCCCAAAATCTGGATTTTGTTGTTGCTCAAATTTCCGCTACTTTATGGTTTAGGATTTTTGGCTTTAAAGATCAATTATTTTGACCCTTTGAGTTTTTTGATCGGTTTTTCTTTGGTCTTGGCTGTCATTGTTTTAAAAATTTTGGGTAAGTATGTGCTGGAAACCCTGCAGAAGCAGAATCTTAAGGAGAAAAAGCTGTGATAGGTGAGTTGATCTCTAAATTTGGTTCACCCAGTGCCCAGGCCGAAGGGGCAGAATTACCCAATTTTATCACTTTACTTTATGACAAATTCAAAGATTCTGAAATTGTCAGCTTTCTGCACCACTGGGAAAATATCGTCTTTTCCTGGATAATAATTTTATTCATCTGCACTTTGGCATATTTAGCGTCGAGAAAAAGCTCTCTTATACCTTCCGGTTTGCAGAATTTCATGGAAATGGTGGTGGAGGGTTTATACAACTTTTTTGTGGGGATTTTGGGACCGGAAGGGAAAAAATATGTGCCGTTTTTGGGAACTTTGTTTTTGTATATCTTGATGATGAATTTATTAGGATTGATTCCCTTTATGAAATCTCCCTCGGCCAGCATAAATATTACAGCGGCCTTGGCCATTATAGTTTTTGTCCGGGTGCAGTATCTGAATATGAGAAATTACGGCTTGGGGAAATTTCTGTATCATTTAGCCGGCTCACCCAAAGACGCACTTTCTTGGGGATTAGCCCCCTTGATTTTTCCCTCGCACTTGATTACTGAATTTGCCCGGCCTTTGACTTTGGCTTTGCGTCTTTTTGGCAATATCACCGGAGAAGATATTTTGATTGCGGCTTTTACTTCCCTGGGAATCGCCATCTTAGCGGCTGTGCATTCTCCGGTCGGTCTGCCTTTGCAGGTTCCTTTCATATTTCTGGCTCTGTTGACCAGTTTTATTCAGGCCTTGGTTTTTGCGCTGTTAAGTACGGTTTATATTTTACTGGCTTTTCCGCCAAAAGAAGAACATTAAACAACAGGAGGAGCTATGGATTTATCAACTGCTTTTGCACTGTCAGCCCCGCTAGGGGTGGGAATTGCCGCTTTGGGTTCCGGAATCGGTTTGGGTCGGGCCGTGGGTGGTGCCATGGAAGCCATCGGCCGTCAGCCGGAAGCCACCGGCAAGATTCAGACCAACATGATTATCGGAGCGGCTTTGATTGAAGCTTTGACCATTTATGCTCTGATTGTGTTCTTTATCGCTCTGGGAAAAATCGGATAAAAGGGTCATTGACCCCTTTATTTTTTGGATTAAAGCCCATAAATTTTTTATATTTCTAGCATAAAGGTCAGGAGAAAAACTGTATGCATTTAGAATGGCAGCAGGTTATTACCCAGATTGTCGGGTTTTTGATCGCTTTGTGGGTCTTGAAGAAATTCGCCTGGAAACCGCTTTTGCGGGTCTTGGAAGAAAGAAAAGAGAAAATAATATCCGAATTCGGCAAAATTGAAGAAGACCGAAAGAAAGCCCAGCAGCTTTTGGAGCAATATCGGGAAAAGCTGAAAGAAATTGATGCCGAAGCCCGGGTCAGGATTCAGGAAGCGGTCAACGAGGGAAGAAAGATAGCCGCTGAAATTAAACAGCAGGCCCAGAACGAAGCCAAAGAGGTTTTGACCAAAGCCCAGGCCGAAATCACCCGGGAGCTGGCCAAAGCCAAAGTTCAACTGAAAAATGATATCGTCGGTATGGCGCTTGCGGCTACCGAAAAGATTATCGACGAAAAGCTGGATGAGAAAAAAGATAGAATGCTGATAGCTGACTTTATCGAGGAGCTGGAGATTAAAAAATGATGTTATCCGAGGTAGGCAGCAGATACTCCGCCGCTCTGTTTAATTTAGCGGATGAAGGAAATAAGCTGGATAAAATCCAAAAGGAGACCCGGATTTTGGCCGGTTTTCTGAAAAAGGGAACTGCTCTGCATAATTTTCTGACCGCTCCCCAGATCCGGGACGAAGAGAAGGAAAAAGTGGTCAAAAATATCTGGTCCGGAAAAATTGAAAAGTCTTTGCTGAATTTTTTGCTTTTCTTGATGAAAAAAAGAAGGGTTCAGTTTTTTGAGCAGATTGCCCTTGATTTTGAAAAACTGTATAAAGAAAAATTGGGGATTATGGAAGCCACCTTGATTTCGGTGAAAAAAGTAGAAGAGAAACTGCAGGAAAAATTGATTGATAAATTGCAAAAAGAGACCGGGAAGAAAATTCAGCTCTTGAATAAACTCGACCCGGCTATAATCGGAGGGTCTATTCTTATTTTGGCTAATCAGGTGGTTGACTTTAGTATTAGGAATCGGCTGAACGGCTTGAAAGAACGGCTCTTGGCCGTCAAAGTGCATTAGATAATTCGAAAAAGTTCATTCTAGATAGGAGAGGAAATGGCTTTAAAACCGGAAGAAGTCTCTTGGGTAATACAAAAGGAGATTGAAAAATACGAGTCCTCTTTGCAGATGGAGTCGGTGGGGACGGTTCTACAAATCGGAGACGGGATTGCCCGGGTCTGGGGTTTAGAAGATGTGATGATGTCGGAGCTGGTGGAGTTTCCCGGGGGAATTTTGGGAATGGTTTTGAACCTGGAAGAAGATAATGTGGGGGTGGCGGTCTTCGGCTCAGATAGGGGAATTAAAGAAGGGGATATTGTCAAAAGAACTGGTAAAATTGCCTCGGTTCCGGTAGGGGAGGCTTTAGCCGGAAGGGTGGTTAATGCTTTGGGACAACCCGTAGACGGAAGAGGCCCGATTGTGTCGGATAAATACAGACCCATGGAATCCAAAGCTCCCGGTGTGGTGCAGAGAAGACCGGTGAATCAGCCGGTTCAGACCGGACTGAAAGCTATTGACTCCATGATACCGATTGGAAGAGGACAAAGAGAGCTGATAATCGGAGACCGGCAGACCGGCAAGACCGCCGTTGTGCTGGATACCATTCTCAATCAAAAAGATTCGGACATCTTCTGCATCTATGTAGCTATCGGGCAAAAAGCATCCACGGTGGCCAGTGTGGTCAAAATTTTAGAAAATCATGGTGCCATGGAATATACTACGGTGGTGATAGCAACAGCCACCGAGCCGGCACCTTTGCAGTATATTGCCCCTTATGCCGGCTGTGCCATGGGGGAGGAATTTTTGTACAATGGCAAGCACGTGGTGGTTTTTTATGATGATTTATCCAAGCATGCCCAAGCTTATAGGCAGCTGGCTTTGCTTTTAAGAAGACCCCCGGGAAGGGAAGCTTACCCGGGAGATATTTTCTATCTGCATTCACGGTTATTGGAAAGGTCTGCCAAATTATCG
>JBIOYE010000201.1:0-13597 GCA_044870015.1 Candidatus Zixiibacteriota bacterium | reverse complement strand
GACAAGCTGGGTCTACAAATTTCAGCGGTAATTAACCTCCTAAATACGCCTCTTTCACCTTCTGATTATTTTCTGTTGTGTCGGGAGCTACTCCCGACACCTTTACCCACCGTCAGGAGTAGCTCCTGACGGAACAACAAAATTCTCAACCTCCTAAATAGGCCTCTTTCACCTTCTGATTAGAAAGCAAATTTTTAGCTTGGTCTTCTAAGACAATTTTCCCGGTTTCCATCACATACCCCCGGTGAGCCAGATTCAAAGCCATATAAGCATTCTGCTCCACCAGCAAAATAGTAGTCCCCTCCCGATTGATTTCCTCCAGAGCCTTAAAAATTGACTTCACCAGCAAAGGTGCCAAACCCAAAGATGGTTCATCCAAAAGCAACACTTGAGGAGCAGACATCAAAGCTCTACCAATGGATAACATCTGTTGTTCACCGCCTGAAAGAGTACCGGCATTCTGTTTCATTCTCTCTTTAAGACGTGGAAATAAAGTGAAGATTTTCTCCAGATCCTGTTTAACCTTATGCCTGTCCCTTCTTATATATGCCCCCAACTCCAAATTTTCCAAAACCGACAGATTGGCAAAAATCCTTCTCCCCTCCGGCACCTGCGAAATTCCCAGTTCCACTATTCTATGCGGAGGAGTCCTGTCGATGGCTTCACCTTTGAAGAAAAGGTTTCCTTTTTTGGGACGGTTCAATCCGGAAATGGTATTCAATGTGGTGGATTTTCCGGCTCCGTTAGCGCCAATCATGGTCACAATTTCCCCCTGCTTAATGGAAAGAGAAATCCCCTTGAGAGCTTGAATGGCTCCGTAGTAGACACCCACATCCTTCAATTCTAAAATTATGTTATTACCGGTAGGCATTTTAATTTCTTAATGAATCTCCTCTCCCAAATAGGCTTCTATAACTTTGGGGTCTTTTTTGATTTTTTCCGGCGATCCTTCGGCAATGGTTACACCGTAATCCAAAACCAGAATTCTCTCGCAGATTCCCATAACAACCTGCATATCATGTTCGATTAAGAGAATAGTCAGGTCAAACTTTTTCTGAATATCTTTAATCAAAAGCATCAACTTGGCTGTTTCCTGCGGATTCATCCCGGCCGCCGGTTCGTCCAAAAGCAAAAGTTTGGGTTCGGTGGCCAAAGCACGTGCAATTTCTAATCTTCTCTGTTGACCATAGGGCAGATTTTTGGAGATTTCGTTTTTCAAAGTATCCAGACCGAATATAGCCAGAAGTTCAGTGGCTTTTTTTATCAAGCTTTGTTCTTCCTGCCAGAATTTCTTAGACCTCCAGACCGAAGCCAAAAGACCGGAGGTGGTATGCTGGTGAAATGCCACCAGAACATTGTCTATAACCGGAAGTTCGCCGAATAATCGAATATTCTGAAAAGTTCGGGAGATTCCTATTGCTGAAATTTTGTAGGGCTTTAAATTATTTGTCCGCTTTTCAGCAAATCTTATTTCTCCTTCGGTGGGAGGATATACACCGGTAATCATGTTGAAAACCGTGGTTTTACCGGCTCCGTTGGGTCCGATTAGACCCACCAGCTCCCCTTTTTGTATGGCCAGATTGAACTTATCCACCGCTTTCAATCCCCCGAAATTTATGCAGACATTTTTGAGCTCTAAAAGTGCCATGTGATTATGCTGAAAAAAAACTAAACTCCTTCCGCCTGTGCTTTCTTTCGTGAAAATATTTTTTTGAGCCAATCCCAGTTGAATTCTCTCACTCCAAAAATTCCTTGAGGCCTGGTTATCATCAGGATTACCAGAAGTATGGAATAGAAAACCATTCTATAATCTTTGACCGGACGCAAAACCTCCGGCAGCAAAGTCAAAATTACTGCGGCGATAATGGAACCGGTGATGGAGCCCATGCCACCCAAGACCACCATCATCACAACTTCAAACGATTTTATAAAAGTAAAACTGTTGGTGTGCAGATACTGCAGATAGTGACCTAATAGTCCTCCGGCAATTCCGGCAAAGAAGGCCCCAATCACAAAAGCCGTGACTTTATACCAGGTGGTATTTATCCCCATGGCTTCTGCGGCCACTTCATCTTCCCGCACCGAAAGAAACGCCCGTCCGTGAGTGGAATAAACTAAATTTCTCACGACCACGATTGTCAAAACTGTAAATCCCAGAACCCAGAATAAAGAAGTGTACTTGGGAACATCCGAAAATCCTCTGGCTCCTCCAATGGCATCGATATTCAAAATAAAAACCCGGATGATTTCCCCGAAACCTAAAGTCACAATGGCCAAGTAATCTCCTCTCAATCTTAAGGAAGGGATTCCCACTAAAAGGCCGGCAAATGCCGCCAAAGTCCCCCCTAATAAAAGTCCCAGAACAAAAACCAAAGATTTAGAAAACCATAAGGGGAAAAACAACGTTTCTAAAAGTTGGGGACCCACATAAAAAGTGAAAGCAGCCGAAGTGTAGCCGCCGATAGCCATAAAGCCAGCATGCCCGATAGAGAATTGTCCGGTGAAGCCGTTGATAAGATTCAGACTGACTGCCAGGATAATATTTATTCCGCAATATATAAGAATCTGCAGATAATAGGGATTCAGTCGAGGGGAGATGAGAACATCCAGCAATAAAAATAACCCTGAAAATAAAACAATCAGCAGAATTTTCTTAGTCTGGTTCATTCTCTTATAACTCTACCTCATTTTTCATGGTCAATCCAAATTCTGCCTGTGAGATTAAACCTTTTCAGTGGTTGATGTTCCTAAAATTCCAGCCGGTCTGAAAATTAAAATTGCAATCAGGATACCGAAAGCGATGGCATCTCTGAAGGTGCTGGACAGATACCCCACCGTCATCACTTCCGCTATACCGATAATTAAACCACCCACCATGGCCCCCGGGATATTTCCGATTCCCCCCAGGACTGCCGCCACAAAAGCTTTTAATCCCGGTAGAAGCCCCATGATAGGGTCTATTTTTGGATTAGTGAGTCCCACTAAGACTCCGGCAGCACCGGCTAAGGCCGAACCGATGGCAAAAGTAATGGTGATAATTTTATCCGTGGAAATTCCCATCAAGCTGGCTACCTGGATGTTGAAGGAAACTGCCCGCATGGCTTTTCCGGTTCTGGTCTTGTAGACAAACAGCTGTAAAATCCCCATCAGGGTTAAAGAAGCCACCAGCACGATTAATTGTAAATTGCTTATCACAATTCCGGATTTGCTCCAAATCTCCTGACTTTCAATCAGCTGGGGGAAAAATTTGGGGTCGGCTCCGAAGACTAATTGTCCGCCGTTTTCCAAGAATAGGGAGACTCCAATGGCGGTAATCAGGGCTGCCAGGCGGGAGGATTTTCTCAGCGGTTTATAAGCCAGTCTTTCAATGGTCATTCCCAGGCAGGAGCAGACTAGCATGGATATAAGCATCACCATAATAGCTTTGGGGACAGAGGGGTTTTCAGCAATTCCTAACCAGTGGGCGGAATAATAGCCGGCAAAAGCCCCTACCATATAGACATCGGAGTGAGCGAAATTGATCAGCTTCAGGACTCCGTAAACCATGGTATAGCCTAAGGCAATCAGAGCGTAAATCGAGCCCCAGGTGATACCGTTGATTAGTTGTTGGATAAATTCCTGCATAAAAAAGTGTAAAAAAATGGCAGGTCAAGCGACCTGCCAAAATTTAGGAGATTCTCACTAAGGCAACACAGTTTCTACAAATTTAATTTTCCCATCCTCGACTTTCAACACCACTGCCGGTTTAACCGCATTCCTTTCTTCATTAATGGTGATTTTTCCAGTAATGCCGGGGAAATCCTGGGTCTGGGCAATTATCTCTCTTACTTTTGCTCCGTCAGTAGTCCCGGCTTTTTTGATAGCTTCAAACAAAATCATGGCAGCATCATATCCCAAAGGCGCCATGGCATCCGGAATTTCATTGTATTTGGCCTGAAACTCTTTCACAAAATTTTGAATTACCTGGGAAGTATCTTCCGGTGAATAATGATTGCTGTAATAACAACCATTCAAGGCCTTACCTCCGATTTCAACTAATTTGGGTGAATCCCAGCCATCTCCTCCTATAATTGGAATTTTGAAGCCCAAGTCCCGGGCTTGTCTGACCAAGAGACCCACTTCGGTATAATAACCGGGAACGAAAATGGTTTCCGGATTTTTGGTTTTGACTGAGGTCAGCTGGGCCCGGAAATCGATATCACCTTCCGAATAAGATTCATCCGCCACAATCTGTCCTCCCAGTTTGGTGAAAATGTCCTTGAAATAATCTGCCAAACCCACCGAGTAATCGTTTTTTATATCTCTTAGGATGGCGGCTCTTTTGATTTTAAGAGTATTATAAGCGAATTTAGCCATCACTTCTCCCTGGAAAGGGTCAATGAAACAGACTCGGAAAATGAAATCTCCGACTTGAGTGACTTTGGGGTTGGTGGAAGAAGGTGTAATCATGGGAACTTTGGCCTGCTGACAGATAGGGGCTCCCGCTAAACTGCGCGAGGAAGCTACTTCCCCCAAGACTGCAATTACTTTATCCTGATTGACTAACTTCGTGACTGCCGTGGCCGCTTCTTCAGGTTTCCCCTGGTCATCTTCCACTATCACAACCACTTTTTTCCCCAGAAGGCCACCCTCTTGATTGATTTTCTCTACCGCCATTTTAATTCCTCTGTCGGTATTGATTCCGAAAGTTGCGGTCAATCCGGTCAAAGAACCGAACTCTCCGACTTTGATTACATCTTCTTTTTTGCCACAGCCGAAAATGATTAAGGCGGCAACTATGCTTAAAACAAAAAGTCTTCTTAAAAACATTTATTCCTCCCTTTTAGTTTTTATCATTCTAAAATGCAAACTACTATTTAATACTTTTTATCCATTTTTGTCAAGGGTTTTAGGTTGACAAAACAAAAATAAAACGTAAGATTGAAAACATCGTTTGAATTTAACTCAAATTCTAATCTTGTGGATAATTTTGCCCTAACTTTAGCTTTAGGAACCATAGCTGCCCTGGCCAATGTATTCGGCGGTTTCATTGTCACAGCCAAGTCCCACTGGAATCAGGAGTTCTTGAAATATTTTATCGCCTTCGGCTCCGGATTTCTTCTGGCGGCTGTTTTTTTGAGGATGATTCCCATCAGTTATGAACAGAGCAAACTGGCACCTTTATTTATCCTAATCGGATATTTTGTAATCCACTTCTTTGAGCATACGGCCGTCCCTCATTTTCACTTCGGAGAGGAAACCCACCCGGAATTTTTAGTCCCCCGGGCCGTGGGGGTTTCGGCCCTAGTGGGTTTAACCACTCACACTTTTTTTGACGGCGTTTCTATTGCCAGCGGATTCATCATCAATCCGGCTCTGGGATTTTTGATTTTTTTGGCCATCATGCTGCACAAAATTCCAGAGGGCTTTACCATCGCCTCTTTATTCTTAGCTTCCGGCAGAAGCAGAAAAAAAGCCCTGACCAGTTCCTTTATTATAGGAGCGGCTACCCTGGCCGGAGTGGTGCTTATGCAATTTTTTAACTCCTGGGTAAGTTACGGACTGGCTATTTCGGCCGGGGTCTCGATTTATGTGGCTGCCTCTGACCTGATACCCGAGGTCAACAAAGAGAAAGGGATTAAATTGTCGGTGATGGTATTTCTCGGAGTGGGACTTTTCTATGTAACGGAGTTTTTACTGGAGAAATTAGGCCTGTAGCCGAGTCCTACCTCACCTTGGACAAAGCCTTAGAATAATACAGGTGTAATTTACCAACCACAATTTTTTGTGCTTCAGGCACATATTTTGGTAAAGTTTAGCTTATCTAATTTGAGCAGATTTCAGTCTTTTGCAATAACCCTATATCTGCAAGCCAGTTGCAAACCTGCATAAAATAGCCCTTTTTCGGCACAATATTTGATATTGATATTGTCAGAGGAATTTACAAACAGCTGAAATTTAAGAGCGGTTAAGCCCGTAACCCAAAGTAAAATAAGTTGATGAAAAGAGGTTCAAATTTCGTAAAAAGAAAGAAAGCACTTGACAGAGATTTCAAAAACCATATAATATAGGTTTTCCTTATGTTGAAAAAACCGCAGACAAAAATACTCAAAAGCAGCGCGATTCTGGTTTTATTACTTCTGTGTGCGACTTTTGGCTTGCTTTTAGCACAGGATAAATTAAGCCAGGGAATTGAAGCCTACAAGGCCGGGAAGTATGACCAGGCCATTCAGCTATTATCCGAATTTATTGTTTCTAATCCAAACGAGCCGGATGCTTACTTCCATTTAGGCAACGCTTATTTCAAAAAGAGTGAATGGAAACAAGCCATAACCCAGTATCAGAAAGCTTTAGAAAAAAACCCCAAAGACCCGGAACTGTTATTTCAATTGGGAATGGCTTACTATAATAATAAAGAATATCAACCGGCTTTAGAGATTTTCGATAGAGGATTAAAGCTCAAAAAACAGCCGGCCCGTCTTCGTTATGGTCTGGCGCTGGTGAAATTGGCCCAGAAAGATTATTCGGGGGCTGATTTAGATTTAAGAGAAGCCCTTCTTTTGGAATCCAATAAGGCCGAATATCACAAAGCCCTGGGAGATGTTAACATGGCCCGCCAGGTTCCCGGAATTGCCATAGAAGCTTACAAAAAAGCTTTGGAATTAAACCCCAATATGTATGAAACCCATTTTAGCTTAGCCCGTGCTTATCTGATGGAAAGAAATTATAACGGAGCCATCAACGCCTACAAAGAGGTCGTCAAACTTAAACCGGATTATGCCCAGGCCTATCTGGAATTAGGAAACATTTACTTTTTGGCCAACAAATATCCGGAAGCCCGCTGGGCTTATGAAGAATATCTGAAGTTCGATGCTAAAAACAGCCTGGTTTATCTGAACTTGGGAAAAATCTACTATAATTCGCATCAGTATGATAAAGCCCTGGAAAACCTAAGCCGATGTTTAAAACTCAATCCTCAGATCTCCGAAGCTTATTTATACTTGGGTCAGGCCTATCAGGACAGCCGAGATTACCCGGCGGCTCAAAAGGCCTATGCTGATTATCTGAGAGTTTTGAAAGAGACCAAACCGGATTACCAGTGGACTCAAAAAGATGCCGACTTCTGGTTTAAGAATGGGATTACTAATTTTAATATTGGCGATTCTTTAGCCTTACCGGAAGCAGAAAAATCTTTGCTCAAAGCTTTGGAGTTGGAACCTCAGCAAACCGAATCCTATTCCTATTTAGGTCTGGTCTACTATAAACAAAAAAAATATGAACAAGCCATAGTTTGGTTAACCAAAAAAGTAGAAAAAGATCCCAACAATTTCAACGTCTATTTGAATCTGGCTTATAGTTACATGGGTCTAAACCAGCAGGATAAAGCTATGGAAAGTTTTAAAAAATCCTTGGAGCTGAAACCGGACAACAAGGATGTCCGTCACCGTCTGGCTTATATTTATATTGACCAGCTGAAAGATTTCGCCAGCGCCAAAGAACAATATGAGCAGATTTTGAAACTGGATTCGAGTGACTGTGATGCTAAGGGATTTTTGGGATTTTCTCTGTTGATGCTTAAAAAGTCCGCCGACGCCGTACCTTATCTAAGCTCCGCGGTCATCTGCGCACCCAAAAACGTCCAATTCCATCTGTGGCTGGCCCAGGCATATGCCCTGAGCGGACAGAAATCCAAAGCCAAGCAGTGGTATAATAAGGTTTTGCTGCTGGATCCCCGCAATGCCGACGCCAAAAAAGGGCTGGAACTATTGGAGTTATAGAATTAATCTTCTGGTATCTTATTTTTCAAAATTAATAATTTTTCGCGCTTGACAAACTCCCAAAAAAGTATAACTTATACCGCTAAATTTTGAACCGATGCCAGAACAGCAGAAATTAGACGAACGTTATCGCTACATTGGCTTTGATGTTTATCCCGCCAAAGCCGAACGGGTCTTTAAAGACCCGGCCGAAGAAAAGCTCTATCTGGAGAAAGTAAAGAACAAACAAAAATCCCTCCCCGGTTTTGAAAGAGATTTCAGCTTGGTGTACGTGCCGGCCTTTACTAAAGCCGATAAAATAATCCTGACCGTCTTCTCTTTTCTTTTGACCGCAAGTTTCTTTTTACCCTGGGTTTCCTTTAACCAGCTGGGGACCAAATTTACATTCTCGGCCCTGACCGCTCTCTTGAACATAGGAAAGACTTCAGATTTCATCGCCTTAGGGAGAATTCCTGCTATAGTAATAGTGGTATTGACGGCGGTTTTTATGGTCTCCTCTTTTGTCTTGGGAGTGGTAAACCTTTTGGCCATATTTTCCAAAGCCAAGGACCCGGAACGATACTGGATGAAATTGAAAAAACTGGCCAGGCTGGGTTACTTCCCTGTCTTGATTTGGTCAGCGGTCCTGGTAATTTCGCTGGCCGGATTCAGAACCCCGGTGTGGGATCTTTTGGGGATAGATCAGCTCGGTGAAAAATTTAATCTTTTCAATTTAATTCGAATAAGCCACGTCGGTTTGTGGATGGCCTTTGCCTCGCTCTTGGTCAATAGCTCCGTAGCCCGTGAAGATTGAAAAGAGGGCTGTAAGTTAATGAAGAAATTGAGTCCGGACAGGATATATATTTGACTTAAGTTTTGAAAATGTTTATATTTAATTTTTAAACTAAAAGGAGGAAGAGTGAAACAGTCGGTTTTCATGACCCTGGTCTTGGTGGTCTCGCTGGCGCTGGGGTTTGTAATATGGATGAATTTACCGGATTACTTGAAAGAAGGGGGATACTTAGTGGCGGTTCTGATCGCCCTGTCAATTATGCTGGTCTCTTTCATTATAGAAAGATTAATCACTCTAAGAAAAGCCAAAGGTAAAACTTCTATTCAGGCTTTCTTCAAGGACATCGTCCTTTTTATCCAGCAGGACCAATATGACAAAGCCCTGGCTGCTTGCGACAAACAAAGGGGCTCTTGCGCCAATATTCTGAGAGCCGGAATCGAAAGATATCAGCAGCTTCGTCAAACCGAGCATAATTCGGAAAAGCGGCTGTCTGAGACTCAAAGAGCCATCGAAGAAGCCAATGCCCTGGAAGTGCCTCTTCTGGAAAGAAATTTGATTGCCCTGTCCACCATTGCTTCGATTGCCACTATGATCGGTCTTCTGGGGACCACCATCGGGATGATTCGAGCTTTTGCAGCTACTTCTGCCCGGGTAGGTGGAGTGATTGACGCTCAAGAGCTGGCCCGGGGTATTTCGGAAGCTCTGGTCAACACTGCCGGAGGGCTATTTGATGCTATTATTGGTATCGTGGCTTATAACTATTTCGTAAACAAAGTGGACGCTTTCAACTACACCGTGGATGAAGCTTCTTATGAAGTCATGCAGTTACTGAAGAGCAAAGAAGCGGAAGCGCTGGAAAAAGTCAGGGCTTAAACTTTATTTGAATTATTTGGTGCCAAAATGCTGAAACGAATGAAAAGAAGGGTGGGGATCAGAATCGACATGACCCCTATGGTGGACGTGGCTTTCCTGCTTTTGATTTTCTATATGACCACCACCCAGTTCAAGCCCCCGGAGAAAAAAGAAATTAAGCTTCCTTCCTCTCATTCAGAAATTAAGCTGCCGGAATCGGACTTGCTGAATATTACTATTACCGCAGATGATTCCATCTTTGTGGATTATACTTCCAAAAGAGAACAAGTCATAGACGGTAAAAAGCAAAACACCATGGATAGGATTTATCAAGAAGCCACCGCCCAGAATATTGCTCAGGTGATAAATACTATCAGGGTCACGGTGCCGGGAGGTTACCGGCTGAAGCTGGTGATTAAGGCTGATAAAAATGTAAAATATGGAACCATGGCGGATTTGATGGATGCTTTACAGGCTATGAAAATTAATCGGTTTCACTTGATTACCGAGCTTAAATTAGACCAGGGTTAAACGTATTTTAAGTGGACTGTGACTAAAAATTTCAGGAGAATTTATAAGGTCCCAAGCATGCTGGAGATAAAGGTCTCAACCATGCTCGACCTGAAGGAGTTAAGATGGCTGGAGTAGACATTGCCAGTGGCAGACCGCCCGGTAAAAGAACTGGTTCTTTAAGAAGGCCTAAAAGAAGAGTGGGGATCAGAATTGATATGACCCCCATGGTGGATATTGCCTTCCTGCTTTTGATTTTTTATATGGTCACCACTATCTTTATGCAACCCCAGGCCATGGAAATCTCTTTGCCTCCTGACAAAGAAAAGTCAGTTCCCATTAAAGAATCTAATCTTCTGATTTTCAGGGTGGATGAAGACGGAACCGTCTATAAGAACTTCGGGAAGGAAAAGCCGGAAGTTTTCGGCCTGGACACTCTGCGAACTTATCTGCTAAGAGAAAATCAGGAAAAACCCAAACTGGTAACTTTTATCAAGATTCACAAAGATGCTAAATACGCCATAATGGTGGAGCTGATAGATGAGATGCAGGTGGTGGAAAAACTTTTGCAGCAAAGAGACCCGGGGTTTAGTTACCGTTTCGCCGTGGCACCTTTATCGGAGCAGGATATAAAAGATTTGCAGGCCGCAAAAACACCCCCTAAACAATCGTGAGATAAAATATTATGCAATACGCTTACGGTGCTTTTGAATTAAAAAGATCTTATCAGAAGAATTTTTCTAAGGCTTTAGCTCTGGCGGCGGCTATTCATCTGCTTATTATTGGAGGTTTTTTTCTGTACGGATATATAACCAGCGCCGGTGATAAGGATGTTCTGGTTATTAAAAGCTTGGCCGACTTGGGCCCCCCTCCTACTATTACCGAAATCCAACAGCCGCAGATTCCGATTTCTCAGCCGATTGTCACTCCGCCGGCCGTAGGAACTCCCAAACCAATACCGGATGAGCAGGCCCAGGAAGAGGTAACTTTTGCTACTCAAAAAGAATTGACGGATATCAATCCTAATGCTACCTCCAGCGATACTGTGGTAATTGACGTCGACCCCGGAGAATATCTGCCTCCGGAAGGGGAGTTTGTGGCGGTGCAGGAACAACCTACCATTCTCAGAGAAGTAAAACCCGAGTATCCGGAGTTGGCCCGGCAGGCCGGAGTGGAAGGCACTGTCCTGATAGCAGCGCTGATAGATAAAGAGGGTAAAGTTCGTGAAGCCAAAGTTGCCAAACCCTCCGGAGCTAATGTCGGTTTTGAGGAGGCCGCTTTAAAAGCCGCTTATGGGAATGTGTATAAGCCGGCTATTCAAAACAACAAACCGGTGGCTATCTGGATTTATTATCCGGTCAATTTCAGGCTAAAATAAGTCAGCTTCTACCTTATTCTTCAATTAGCTAATTTTCTTTCTTAAAAGATATTTGTTTCGACAGAAATCTTTTTTTCACGGAATTATTTACCTGCAAAATTCAAATTTTTCTTTTCAAATCCTCTTGACTTAATCCCTTAATTTCCTATCTTATACCTTTTATTTTTCAAGCATAAAATTACAAAATGATAATATCAAGTGCTGGAAACACTCAACCAAGGAGCGCTGCATGAGTTTTAGAAAAGTAAAGCTTCTATTCCTGCTTGTCATTTTAACTTTGCCTTTCGTTTCAAGTTCTAACCTATGGGCCGGAGAAGCCGATGTTTCCTTGCCCCCCTTCGATAATACCGTCAATACCCTGCTTTACTTTGTACTTTTGGCGGCGGTCTGCGGACTGGTTTACGGAATATATCTGGCCTTTAAGGTTTTAAAGGCCGACCCGGGTACTCCTAAGATGGTGGAGGTCTCTAGAGCCATTCAGGAAGGTGCCAAGGCCTATTTGACTCAACAGATGCGGGTACTGGCTATCTTTATCTTCGCTTTAACTGTTCTGATATTTTTTGTCTATAAAAACATCTATGTTTTACCTGAAGGTGGTGGCACCAACTGGAAATTAGTCTGGGGTATTGCTCTGGCATTTTTATTAGGTTCTTGTTTATCGGCAGCCACTGGTCTGATTGGAATGTCGGTGGCAGTCAGAGCCAATACTAGAGTAGCCAACGCCGCCAGATTTTCCTTTAAAAAGGCGCTGGAAACTGCTTTCGAAGCCGGAACGGTTACCGGAATGTTTACCGTGGGTATGGGACTATTGGGGGCAACCATTATTTTTATGATTTTCAAGGAACATTCCATGATGGTGTTGTTGGGATTCGGATTCGGGGGGAGCCTGGTGGCTCTTTTTATGAGAGTCGGAGGAGGAATTTACACCAAAGCAGCTGACGTCGGAGCAGATTTGGTAGGAAAAGTGGAAGCCGGCATTCCCGAAGATGACCCCAGAAATCCAGCGACTATTGCTGACAATGTGGGTGACAACGTAGGGGATTGCGCCGGAATGGCTGCGGATTTATTTGAATCATATGAAGTCACTTTGGTGGCGGCTATGATTTTAGGTGCGGCTTATGCGGCTTTTGACCCTACCCCGGCCGGCAGAGATTTAGCTTTGAAAATGATTGTCTTCCCTCTTCTGGTCAGAGGTGTAGGAGTTTTTGCCTCTATATTAGGAACCTGGTCTGTCAAAGGGAAAGATAAAGAGGACTTTAACCCCATGCGGCCAATTCAGAAAGGATTTTTGATATCAGCCTTAGTTTCTACCATCGGTTTTGTTTTGATTAATTATTTTTATATTAAAACTCCAACTGGTACTCCGGACTGGAGATTTTCTCTGGCAACTTTTGCCGGAATTGTTCTGGCCGTGATTATCAGTTATTTGACGGAATACTATACTGCCTTAGAATATTCACCGGTGAAACAGACTGCCAAGGCGTCTAAAACCGGTCCGGCTACGGTCATTTTAGCCGGATTTGCTGAAGGGTTAGAATCTACCGTGGCTGCTATAATCGTGATTGCCGTAGCAGTTTTTGCTTCATTCATAATCTTCGGTGGAAACTTAGCTCTGGCGGCTTACGGAATCGCCTTGTGCGGTATGGGGATGTTGACTACCACCGGGATTGTGGTTTCCATGGACAGCTTCGGACCGATTTCAGACAATGCCAACGGGATTTTTGAGATGTCCAAGGTCTTGGAAGAAGATAAAAATCCTAATTCTTACAAGATAGTTCACAAATTAGATGCCGTGGGAAATACTACCAAAGCCGTGACCAAGGGGTTTGCCATTGCATCTGCGGTGGTAGCGGCAGTTTCATTGTTCAGGTCCTATAGTTCGGATATTAATATTTTAGACCCAACTCTGAACTTTGCCGAAAAAGGGATTCAGGTCAATTTACCGGCAGTATTTGTGGGACTTTTAATTGGTGGAGCTATGCCTTTCCTGTTCTCTTCTATTGCTATAAGAGCAGTGGGGCGAGCCGCCTTTCAGGTGGTGGAAGAAGTTCGCAGACAATTTAGAGAGATGCCCGGGATTATGGAAGGCAAAACCAAACCGGATTACTCCCGCTGTGTGGCTATTTCAACCTCTGCTGCCCAAAGGGAATTGACTACTCCGGGATTGATTGCGGTTTTGACTCCTATGATAGTTGGATTTTTATTCGGAGTCGAGGGATTGGGTGGTTTCCTGGCCGGAATTATTTTGACCGGACAGCTTTTGGCGGTTATGCTTTCCAATGCCGGTGGAACCTGGGATAATGCCAAAAAATCTATTGAGGCCGGATT
>JBIOYE010000200.1:0-6701 GCA_044870015.1 Candidatus Zixiibacteriota bacterium | reverse complement strand
GCTTACGGGCATTTCGGAAGAAACGAACCAGAATTTACCTGGGAAAAAACAGATAAGGTCAATGACCTACTGAAAGGATTATAAAATGCAATATGATGTCAAAGATTTGAAATTAGCCAGAGCCGGCGGATTGCGCATCGAATGGGCTGAAAAAAATATGCCGGTTTTGAGGTTAATCCGAAAACAGTTTGAAAAACAAAAACCGCTCAAAGGAAAACAGATTGCGGCCTGTCTGCACGTCACCACCGAAACAGCCAATCTGATGGTTACCTTGAAAGCTGGTGGAGCCAGAGTGGCTCTGTGCGCCTCCAATCCTTTGTCGACGCAGGATGACGCGGCGGCTAGTTTAGTAAAAGATTTCGGCATACCGGTTTTTGCCATTAAAGGGGAGGATAACAAAACTTATTACCAGCATATTAAGGCCACTTTAAGTTTAAAACCCCAGATTACCATGGATGACGGGGCTGATTTGGTTTCCATGTTACATACCAACCGCAACGATTTGGTTAAAAATATCCTTGGAGGAACGGAGGAAACCACCACCGGAGTAATTAGATTGAGAAGCTTGGAAAAACAGAGATTGCTAAAATTTCCCATAATTTCTGTCAACGATTCTAAGACCAAGCATTGGTTTGACAACCGGTATGGAACCGGGCAATCTACCTTGGACGGAATTTTAAGAGCCACCAACATTTTATTTGCCGGTTTGAAAGTGGTGGTCTGCGGCTACGGCTGGTGCGGGCGGGGATTTGCTTCCAGAGCCAGAGGAATGGGAGCCGATGTGATTATAACTGAAGTCGACCCTTTGAAAGCCCTGGAAGCGGTGATGGATGGATATAAAGTTATTCCTATCGGTGAGGCAGCTAAAATCGGGGATTTATTTGTGACCGTGACCGGTGATGTTTCTGTAATCAGAAAAGAGCATTTTTTGAAGATGAAAGATGGCGCTATCGTGGCTAATTCCGGGCATTTTAATGTGGAGATTGATATTGAAGGTTTGAAAAAAATTTCTAAATCAAGAAGAAAGACCCGCGAGTTCGTGGAGGAGTTCAGTTTAAGAAATGGGAAAAGAATTAATCTTTTGGGAGAAGGCAGATTGATAAACTTAGCTGCAGCCGAAGGACATCCCGCCACGGTTATGGATATGTCTTTTGCCAACCAGGCCCTGGCAGCCAGGTTTTTGGCACAAAGCGGCAGACAATTGCAAAAGAAAGTTTATCCGGTGCCGGAAGAGATTGACCAGAGAATCGCCCTGTTGAAACTGGAAGCTATGGGAGTGAAGATTGATAAATTGACCCCGGAGCAGAAAAAATATCTGGCTTCCTGGGAATTAGGGACCTAAATTCAAATTTGAGGAGAGTTCAACTTTCTCAAGGAGGGACTTACGCTAACAACCAAACTTAAATGCTTCTTCGTCACTCTATTTATTTTTCCAATTTTCATTCCAGCTTCGGCAGTCGAGCTGGTCAAAGGGGATAATCCGGTCGATTTGCGGATCCTGTTGCAATTGAGGTGGATTGATTTCGGAGAAAGCAACAGCTCTATTCACCAAGAAGGGAAAGTTTATTCTGGTTTTTTTGCCCGCCGAGGTCAGATTGAATTTGAGGGAAGCTTAAATCAAAAAAATATTCGTTGGGATATAATGGTTGACCCCATTGCCTTATCTAACAAAATTACACAAGATATCTATATTTCCTTGGAATATATTCCGTTCTTATACATCAAACTCGGTCAATTCAAATATCCTCAAAATTTAGATAGCCGTACCTCCACTGCTAAACTACTTTTTGCTCGTCGATCAATGATTGGAAGAGTTTTTGGAGATAAACGCGACCTGGGAATCCAGTTAGGCCACAATTTTGAAAAATTCGAATATGCCTTTGGTTGGGTTAATGGAAGTGGTCGAAACAATCCAGAGAATAATAACAAAAAAGATTTTGTGGCTCGGGGTTTGATTAAACCAATTCCTTATCTTGGCTTGGGTGGTTCAATTTATCGAGGAAGGCAACCGACCGGCGTTACTGAAAGAACTGCTGCAGAAATAAAATTTACTTGTGAAAATCTTATCGTGCAATCAGAATATCAAGTAGGAAAAGACAGTTCTCTGGAAAGATGGGGTCTGTATTTGCAGACAGCCTACAAAGTGGGACAGTATTTTCAGCCTTGCATCAGAGGAGAAATCTGGGAGCCAGCTAAGAATAATCTTAAGGACAAAATGTACATCACCACATTCGGATTTAACTGGTTTTTAAAAGGAGAAGAGACCAAAATTGCTGTTAATTATATCTTGGTGACCGAAGAGGAAAATGAGATTGACAATAATGAATTTATCATGCAGTGGCAGTTGAGTTTTTAACTTTATTAAGTGTCACTTTCTCGCTTTAAACAGAACTCCCAATCCCAAAATCCCGAAAATGATATTTCCTCCCCAAGCCGCAATCCAGGGAGGGAGTTTCTGGTTATAACCCAACGACTGCCCGATTTTAAACAGGATATAATATATGAATCCCACGATGACCGTCACCCCGAAATTGAAAGCCAGACCGCTTCGGCGGGGATGAGCTGCCAGAGGTGCCCCGAATAAAACGATGATGAAATTAAGCAGAGAAAAGGAATATAAGACATATCGGTTCACCACCTCTCTGGTCACATCTTTCCCCGATTTCTGCCTGAGCTTTATGTAACTGGATAATTCCTTTAGATTCATCTGGTCCGGGGTCTTCTGCTCCCGGGAAAAAAGCTCCGGTTTTACTTTTAAGTCATATCTTACCCAAGAAGAAAAGGTATCATATTTTTCAGACTGGACCGAGGTATCTTCAAAAACCCGCACCCGGCCTTTTTCTAAAAGCCAGCCCGGATCTTTCCAGGTCACATTTTGAGCTTCAATCCATTCCATCAACTTTTCCCCTTCAAACCTTTGAAACAAAGCGTCCACTCCCTGTTTCAATTTGGTATCATAGATTTTGAAATGAAAAATCCAGCCCCCTTCTCCCTGCACGAAAAGGTCGATTAGTTGGGCCTGCTCCGCTGAGTAAATTTTTTCGAATTTGATTTTTTTAATGGCCACTTTTTTCTGGTTGGCGTAGGGAACCACATATCCCTTAAACAGGATTACCAAAATAGAGATTACCAGTGCCAAAATATAAAGGGGAGTCAGTATGCGGTATAAACTGTTGCCTGAAGATTTCAGGGCTGTAATTTCATGGTTTTTGCTCAAAATTCCTATGGAAAATAGAGTGGACAAAAGCATGGCTACCGGGATGACTAAGGCTAAGACTTCCGGCAAGGAGTATAAATAAAATTGGGTTACATCTACCAATTTGGCTTTGCGGTCGATGAAATAATCTATCTGCTCGATTAGATTTACCAAAATGAAAATGACCGATAAAGCCAGCAGGCTGAAAAAAAGGACTTTTAAAAACTGGCTTACTAAATAGCGGTCTAAAATTTTCAAAAAAGCTTCTCCCTTTATGGTGAGCATAGCCGAACCATTATTTTGAGAATTTCCCTAATTTCCATTTTCACAAGATAAGCCAATTCGAATATTAAGGTAAGATATATTTTCGCAATCTTTTGGGAACGATCTTCTCCAGCCACCCCCAGGAGATAAACTTGGCTTCTTTGTAGGTTTTGATGAAAAGAAATAAACCGGCAGTTCCGATCAAAAAATTGGCTGACCACATAGCCCAGAAAGCCGAGATTATCTGCCGGTCAGCTAACTCTTCTCCGGCGATTAAAAAAGCCCAGTATAATATGAAGAACCCTAAGGATAGACTTAAGGCAATCACCATCCCCCCTCTTTTAGCCATAATGCCCAAAGGAGCACCCAGAAACACAAACACCAAACAAGCCACCGGGATGGAATATTTTTTATGGATTTCCACCAGAAAAGAGTTTATTCTCTTCTTGGCATCTTTGAGATTGAAATGGATGCTCTGGATTTCCCTTAAAAGGTCTTGCTGCCTTTTGAAACTATTTATAACTAATTGTTCCGGGTTTTTCTGAGTTGAAGCTGAAGAGCCGGGTGACAAGACCGAATTTATGGATGCTTTCGTTAGTTCTTTTAGTTTTTTTTCTTGAGAGGAAATCTCCGGTTTAATTTTACCCACCTCCTTTTTCATCATTCCCGCGCTCATTTCCCGGTCGGTGCGGAAATCGGAGGAGGACCTGACCAACTTACCGCCGATCTCGGGAAAAAACAGAATCTGCTTATCAAAGGTGAGCCGGCGGTATTGACCCGACTGGGTTTCATCCATCTCATGCACTTCACCGTTATATAAGGTTAAAATTAAGGTGTTCCTATCCGGACTGAACTCTATCTTTCCTTTTTCAGCCAAAATAGTACGGGGGAAGTATCTGTCTTTTTGCTCATAGATGGTGATTCCACTGATGTCAGAAGATTTGGGGTTGACTTTTTTGATTAAAATATAGTAACCCGGTATATCGGTCATAAAGACCCCTTCTTTGATATTTAGGGTAGGCCTTTTCTGATTGATATCGGTCATCAAAAGCCGGGCTTTGTGATTGGCTTCCGGTAGGACTGAATTGTTGAAAAAAATCATTCCGATGGCAAGCATAATGGAAGTGATAATCACCGGCAGAACTAATTTGTATAAGCTGACTCCGTTGGCTTTCAGAGCCAAAATCTCGTTGTCAGCCGACAGTCGGCCAAAAGCCATTAAGGTAGCTACCAGAACCGCCATGGGGATAGATAAAGCCAGCATCCAGGCCAAGTTTAAAACGAACACCTCTAAGATGGTGAAAACTGATAGCCCCCGGGTTATGATTAGGTTTAAGATTTCTAAGATAAACTCCATCACCAGCACAAAGGTGATTATGGCTAAGCCGAATATAAAAGGTCCGATATGCTCTTTCAAAACGTAGCGTTGCAAAATCTTCATGTTCATTTAGAATATAGCTTATTTCTTTATATCTCCAATTCTACTATCTTAATTGGTCGGCTATTTGAAATTAAAATGTAGAAAGGAGAGTTTGTAGACCCCGCTTGTTTCAAGCTGGGAAAATAAAGACCGATGTAAAATTTTATTTACTCCCACATTGAGGACAATGTGGGTCTACAAGTGGGATTTTTTATCCAGTCATATCCACTTGCCTTGACTTCAAAATTTGCTTATTTTTGTTTTTTGAAGAAGGTTACTATGAAAAAACTTTTAGTCAAAGATTTAAAACCCGGAACCGAAGTTTCAGAACTTTTTGCCTTGAGAAAAAAAGAGCTCAAGGAGTTCGACGGGAAAAATTTTTTGAAATTGGAGCTGGGGGATAAATCCGGCAGAATAGACGCCGTGCTGTGGGACAAAGCCGTGGAATATGACCGGCAGATTGAAACCGGGGATGTGGTCAAAGTCAAAGGCTTTACTTCCAGTTATAAAAATACCCTGCAAATCAAAGTAGATGATATTCTGACGGTCCCCACCGAAAAAGTGGATTTAGAGGACTTTCTGCCGGTGGCGGACAAAGCCCCGCAGGAGCTTCTGGAAGAGTACAAAAAAGTTTCATTTTCGCTTAAAAACTCCCATCTGAGGGCTCTTATGGAGAAGATTTTAGCCGATGAAAAGATTGTGGAGAAATTGAAAGTCGCACCCGGCGGAAAGCTTTGGCATCACAGTTACTTGGGAGGGCTTTTGGAGCATACTTTAAAGATTGCGGAAATTTGTCAGAAAACTTCTGAAATGTACGATTTAGTGGACAGGGATTTACTCTTAGCCGGGGCTTTGTTGCATGATTTGGGAAAGATTACCTCTTATCAGATTTCCACTTTCATCGATTTCACCGATGAAGGCAGATTGTTGGGGCATATCGTGGAAGGGGATAGAATGGTGCATGAAAAAATAAAAGAGATGCCTGAATTTCCGGCCGAGCTGGCTTTAAAATTGAGGCATCTGATTTTATCCCATCAGGGAGAACTGGAAATGGGTTCACCGGTGGTACCCCAAACTCTGGAAGCGGCCATCTTACATTTTGCCGATGAAATGGATGCCCAAGCCGGAGCTTTTACTTATATTATAAAAAGAGATAAGGAGCCCCACAAAAAATGGTCCGATTGGGTCCCTTTAATTAAAAGATATATTTACCTTGGAGAAGAAGAAAAATAGGAGGAGGGGATGGGTCTTTTTGACTTAATATCCAATGACATTGGAATAGATTTAGGAACCGCTAATACTTTGGTGTTTCTGAGAGGAGAAGGGATTGTTTTAAATGAGCCCTCAGTGGTGGCTATCGAAGTTCAGACTAAAAAAGTTATAGCCATCGGTAAAGCCGCCAAAGAGATGGTGGGCAGAACCCCCGGAGGAATGGCAGCCATCCGGCCTATGAAAGATGGGGTGATTGCTGATTTTGAAATCGCTGAAAGGTTGTTATCGGATTTTATCAAACGGGTGGTGAAGCATAGATACTTGATGAAACCCCGAATCGTGATTTCGGTCCCTTCTGGAATAACCGAAGTGGAGAAAAGAGCGGTGCGGGATTCGGCTGAAAACGCCGGCGCCAGAGAAGTTTATCTGATTCAGGAGCCGATGGCAGCCGCTATCGGTGTAGGTTTACAGGTGGAGGCACCTTCCGGCAATATGATAATAGATATAGGTGGAGGTACATCAGAAATTGCGGTGATTGCCTTGAACGGAATTGTTAATAACACTTCCATAAGAATCGCCGGGGATGAGATGGATGAGGCTATTATGCTA
>JBIOYE010000199.1:0-17539 GCA_044870015.1 Candidatus Zixiibacteriota bacterium | reverse complement strand
GATGAAATTATCCACCCCTATATTGTGCAAGCCGATGGCATTCAGCATTCCCGAAGGGGTCTCAAATGTTCTCAAAGGCGGATGCCCGTCCCGCGGAACCACAGTCAGAGTTTTGGAGATGACCGCCCCGATTTTATTCAAATCCACCAAATCCGCATACTCTTTTCCGTATCCGAAAGTCCCGGAAGCCACCATCACCGGATTTTCAAATTTCACTCCGGCAATTTCGATGGCTAAATCAATTTTTTTATTTTGAGCGACTCGAACCATCAATCCAATATCACCTCTTGGGCGTTAAAAACCGGACCTTCGCAACAGACCCGTTTAAAAGTGACCGGTGAATTGCAGTCCGCTTTATATTTTACCACACATCCCATACAGGTCCCCATTCCGCAGGGCATCCCCACTTCCAAAGAGAGCTGGCAGAACAGATTTTCTTCCTTTGATAAATCTGAAAGTTTGGCCAGAAGCCCTTCCGGTCCGCAGGCATAGATTTTAACTTTGCCTTTATCCTCTTTTTTCAAAACTTGATTCAAAAGGGCATCCAGATATCCTTTGAACCCATAACTGCCGTCATCTGTGGAGTATAAGGTTTTCACTTTCTTGTTCGGCAATCTCCTTGTGTCCGACAGACAATACAGCTGTTTTTTTTCTTTGGCGCCGTATAAAAAGTATATTTTCCCCTTATGTTTTTTCCTCAACAAATCCCGGGTTAAAAAATAAACCGGCACAATCCCCAGCCCTCCGGCAATCATTATGGAGATATCTTCCTTATCCGGATATCTGAAAATTTTCCCCAGAGGTCCCAAAAGATTGACCGTATCCCCTTTCTTTTTGCGGGAAAGATGCTCGGTCCCGGTTCCGATGACTTTGAAAACCACTTCTAGAGTCCCTTTTTTAGCATCGACATCATGGATGGAAAAAGCCCTTCTTAAAAGGGGATGAAAAAAGGGATTTACCTGAATATGCACAAAATGACCGGCCCGGGCCGATTTGGCTATTCGGGGAGCAGACAATATCAGTTTGAAACCGTCTTCCCCCAGCTTTTGATTTTCTACGACCTTACTTTGTATTTGATAAACCATGCCAGTGGACGGTAAGAAAGCCTCTTTGGATAAGTTTGGTCGGACAACTTATTCTGAACAAACTTGATAAATTCAGTTTGCCTGTCATTTCATGCTCTATCACTGAGACGGTGCCACCAGCAATTCGTAAAAAAACCAGCTGTTATACTGTTCCGGCAGTATCATCAGAGGGTCAAACAACGTTTTCAAAGCCGCATCCTGAGCCGCTTTATCTATGTCCGGGTAACCGGAGGTGTATAATACTACCGCTTCTCTGACCGCTCCTAAGAAATCGATCATAATTTTCATCCCCACTCTTCCGGTAATTTTTTGGTCTAAACGAGTTATGGGATAAATTACCGGTCCTTTAAATTTGGGTAAAGGTGGTAGCGGATACCGTCCTCTTAATTCTTCTAAACTTTTTGTCGCTGAGTCGGACACTAAACTATCTTTGGGAATTGAATCTGTTGCCGCAACTGTGGCAGTGTCGACAGCGGTAGCTTTCACTGCTTTCTTTTTACCCAATTTGGCTTCCGCCACCGAGGCGTACTTGGTATCCGGATATTTATCCAAAAGCTCCTGATAAGCCAGTAGAATTTCAGAATCGGGCGCAAGCTCATAATTCTCCTTGGCCCAGATGCTGCCGTAGAAGGCTTTGGCCGCCCAGCCCGAGCCGGGGTATTCATCGATTATCTTCTGGTAAATGGTCAAAGCCGAATCTATCCGGTTATGAATCAAAAGCAGGGATTCGGCTTGCAGATAGAGTATCTCCGGCATATCCAGAGCCAAGATCTCCGGGTAGATATTCAGAAATTGTTTGGCCGGTTTGGAATAATCCGAGTTGGGATATTTTTCTAAAATCTCTTCACAGATTTTCTGGGAGCCCAGGGTGTCGCCTAAACGGGTATGGCAGATCCAGGCCATGGCCAGAAGGGCTTTGGGGGTGTACTCCGAATTGGGATGGGATTCGACCAAGGAGCGGTATTCGGCTAAGGCCGAATCCGGTTTGTCCATCTGGGTTAGGTAAAATTCAGCCAAAAGAAAGCGGGTCTTGGCCGATTCTTCGGTCTCTTCGGTGGAAAGTGATTTTTGATACTCCTCTAATTTGGCAATGTCGGCCGATTTCTGCAGAGCCAGTTTGGCCACCTCCGAGCCGGGCCTTTCCTCTTTGGCTTTCTCATAAAATTCTTTGGCGGTTTTCAAATCCTCTTTCTGGTTTTGATGAATCAGCCCCATCTGGTAGAAGGCCTGGGCCGAGGCCTCGGTTTTGGGATATTCGGTGTTAATTTCCTGAAAGGCCTGGACGGCTTTTTCCACCTCTCCGGACAAATTGTATCCTTCTGCCAACTTTAATTTTATCTGGGCCTGCCTGTCAAAATATCTTTTTTCCTTCAAAAGTAAAGTGAAGATTTGCAGCCCCTGGGGATAATTTTTCAGGGAATAGGAAATCTCCCCGCTTTTGAAGGTTGCCAGATAAATTAAATCCCAGTCGGAGGAGTAATTTTTGACCTGGCCGTAAGCTTGGAGCGCTTCCCCGTAGTTTTTTTGATTTTCATAAATTTCTGCGATTTTAAGCTGGCACTCCCCGGCTTTGGGATTTTTTTTATAGGTAGTCAATAATTGCTGATAGAAGCTCAAGGCCAAAGGATAATCCTTTTGCTCCAGAGCCATTTCCGCCAGAGCCAGAGTAGCTTGCGGCCTTAGGTCTTTGGCTTTGGGGGAGCTCAAAATCAAGTCGAAGGCTTCTTTGGCTTCCAAGGGATTTTTCATGCGGACCAAAGATAGTCCTAGGAAAAGGTAAGCTTCGTAGACCAGATTGGAGTTGGGAAAACCGGCTATCAGCTCCCGGCACTTTCTTTCCGCCTTATTGAATTCGGCTTGGTGATAATAGGATTTGCCGATTAAAAGCAGGGCATCATCCACCCATTTGGACTTGGGGTAAAATTCCAGGAGCTTGGAAGCTTTCTTGATGGCTTCGGTATAAAGAGCAGCCTGCACCTGGGGATTGGGGTTGGGAGTATTCCTGCGATTCTCTTCGGCTTTGTTGAAATCTTTTCTGGCTAAATAGAAAGTATTGTAATAGGCGCAAGAAAAGGCAAATGATACCAGAGTCAAAATTAAGGCAAATTTCTTCATAAATTTTTAGATTTTATCCACTTTTAATGCCAGCTCCCGCACCCTCTCTAAATAATCTGAGTATAGACTCTGCAACTCGGGGAGCTTGAGTTTCAATTCATTCTTTTTAAGCTTCCAGATTTTTTTGAATACCTCGCCGGAAAATCCGAATTCTTTTTCGATCTGATTCAGGATATCCTCGGTGTCGTGGATGTAATTTTTATTTTTGAGCCGCAACATATTTCTCCAGACCGGGATAAACGAGGCCAGAGAGGAGCTTAAGAGTCTTTCCAATTTTTCCCTTGAATCACCGGCTTCCAAAAAATGCTGTCTTAGGCGGATTAATTTCCCCTTTATCTCCTGCTCACACTGTAACCTCAGACGGGTGAGCTGAATTTCCAGTTGGGAAAAGAAATCCTCTCCGTAGAGAACCTTATTCTGATTTTTTATATCCAAAAATTCAACGGGGAAACTATCGGCTGAACTCTGAATATACTCCGGCTCGAGAAATAGAGGAGCCACAATCCCCAGCTTTTCAAACTTTTTTTGCCGGGCTTGATATTTTCGCAGAGAGTCAAAATCCACTTTTTTTAAGATAACTAGGGTGTTGATATCCGAGCGACCGGATATAAAATCCCCCCCGGCCGCGCTGCCGTAAAGAATCACCGAGACCAGCCGGTCTGAATACAGGTTTTTCAGGTCTTCCACAAAATTTTCTAAACCGGACTGAATTTTATCCGGCAGGTGAGTCAGCTCTTTCATTTTTTCCCGTTCTGTTTCAAAAATTCAACTAGGCCTGGTAAAATCTCCCCGGCCTTGCCCAAAAGTAGTTCATCTACAGCCGGAGAAATCTCGGTTTCTTCCGTGTTTATCTCTACTACGAAAGCCCCGGCCTCTTTGGCTAAAAAAGGGAGCGAGGCAGCCGGATAAACTATAGCGGAGGTGCCGACCGAGAAGAAAAGCTCCGCTTCTAAAGCAGCCCGCTGGGCCAGCTCTAAAGCGCTTTCGTGCAGAAGCTCTCCGAACCATACCACATCCGGTCTTAAATATCCGCCGCAGGAGCATAAAGGAGGCACGGCCCTAGAGCCTACTTTTGTGTCCGAAATTACCTTTTCACAGGCAAAACATTTGTTGCGGTTTATATTCCCGTGCAGCTCCACCAGCTTTTTGGAACCGGCTTTTTGATGCAGGTTATCTATGTTCTGAGTGACCAGAAGAAACTCGGGGAAAAATTTTTCCATCTGAGCTATGGCCTGATGAGCCGGATTGGGTTTTACGCTCTGGATTTTTTTGCGGCGGTAGGCATACCATTCCCAGACCAATTGGGGATTTCTTTCAAAAGCAGAAGGAGTAGCCAAATCTTCCGGCTTGAACTTTTCCCACAGACCGTCTTTATCCCGGAAGGTGGAGATTCCGCTTTCGGCCGAAACTCCGGCACCGCTTAAAACCACGACTTTTTGGGCGGAAAGCAATTTCTCTTCTAAGGCCGGGGATAGATCGATTCTCTTAGGCATACCTGCTCTTCCAAATAAGCCATAAATTCTGTCTTAGTCAAGTTTTAATCCCGCTTGTTTTTGAGATTACGAATTGGTATTTTAAACTATGCAGAAATCCAGACCTCTTGGGAGTGGGTTACTTTTGGCCATACTTCTTACTATATCTACGCAAGCCGAAAAGCTAAATTTGGCTTCGGCCGACAGTTCCCGAACCACTTTGCGTTCCCCTAGCGGAGCTTTGTTTCGTTCTGTAGCATTTCCCGGCTGGGGGCAGTTTTATAATAAAAAATATCTTAAAGCCGCCCTTGTTTTTTTAGGCGAAGGGAGTCTGATGGCCGGAGCCGCGGTGGAATGGAGAAGAATGAATGAGCATAAAAAAAGCTTTGAAGCCCTGCCGGACACCAATCCTCTGAAGACCTTTGAATTCAATCAGTATCAGTATCACAAGGACAACCGCAATCTGTTTTTATGGTGGACCGCCGGAGTGATTTTTATCTCAATGTGGGATGCCTACGCCGATGCCCAGCTTTCCAGTTTTGAAAAAGAAGAAAAGCAAGAAGCTCAATGGGGTTTGATTCCGGAAACAAATATTTCGCCCAAAGAGATTAAATTGGTTCTGAATTTCAAATTTTAAGTTCGTTTTTCTGCCAGATTTCACTTGACAACATATTAGTATACCCTATCTTATCAACAGGAAATATATTTATCCACCCCTATTTTATTGGGAGAGGTTTTTATGTTAAAATTAAAGGTCGTAATTTTGGTGGCAATTATTCTTTGCCTCCCCTCTTGTATTTTTGCTTTTCAACCTCTGTTTGACACATGGATTAGTTATCAAGTTGGGGGATTTCCTTCGTCGGTAGTCATCGCAGATTTAGATGCTGATGGAGACCAAGATTTAGCAATATCAAATGATTATGTTGTAGGGTTTATATCCATCTTAAAGAATAATGGAGACGGAACTTTTGCCAGCAGAGTTGATTACTTTGTAGATAATAACGCTCGTTCAGTTGCTGCGGCGGACTTAGATGGAGATGGCGACCTTGATTTAGCAGTTGCTAATTCTTCTATTTTGGACAGTAGTGTGCAAGTTTTAAAAAACAATGGTGATGGAACTTTCGCCCCCAAGATTGATTATCCAACTGGCCGTTACGCTGCATCAATTTTCGCAGCAGATTTGGACAATGACGGAGACCAAGATTTAGCCGTAGCAACTGGCAGCGGCGTCTCAATCCTGAAGAACAACGGAGACGGGACTTTCGCCCCCAAAATTGATTATGGACCGCCATGCGGCTCAGTATATGCCGCTGATTTAGACGCAGATGGAGATAAGGATTTGGCAGTAAGGAGTGCAGTCGGTCTCTCAATTTTGAAGAACAACGTGGATGGGATTTTTGCCACACCAGTTGACTATCCCTCAAAAGGCGGTCAGGTAATTGCCTCTGATATTGACGGTGATGGAGATCAAGATTTAATCACCTCCGGGGGTAGTCTATTGAAAAACAATGGCGCCGGGGTGCTTCAAACCGGAGAAAGCCTATTAGTAAGTGGTGAGTCCGTTTTCTCCATGGACTTGGATGGAGATTTTGACTATGATTTAGCAGTTGTAAACGGAAGCGGAGTTTCAATTTTGGTCAACGACAGCACCGGCAACTTTACTGAAATGGCACATTATGACGCCGGGAGACATTCAATTTTTGCTCATGACTTAGACGGAGACTCTGACCCGGATTTGGTAGTATTAGATGAGGAAAGATTTTCGATTTTAAAAAATAAAGGCGCTGGCATTTTTGCTGCTCCTTCCGATTATGATGCGAAGAAATTTCCGACTTCTTTGTGTGCTTCAGATTTGGATAACGATGGAGACCAAGATTTAGCAGTGGCCACTTCAGGTGTGGGTGCCGAGGAAGATAGTTCCATTTCAATTTTGTTAAATAATGGTGACGGGAGCTTTGCTCCTCAAGTTGATTATGGGACCTGGCTGGCTCCTCTTACGGTTTTTGCTACAGATTTAGACAACGATTTAGATAAAGATTTAGTAGTTGCCAATTATTGGCAACTGGCTAGATACGATTCCTCTTACTTTGTGGTCTCGGTTTTAAAAAATAATGGGAATGGCACTTTTGCTCCCAGAGTCGACTATTTTACCGGGAAAAACCCCTTATCAGCAATTGCCTCTGACTTAAATGGTGACGGATATCAGGACTTAACGGTAGTTTGTGTGGGGAGTTCTGCTGTCTCGATTTTAATGAACAATGGAGATGGTACATTTTCTGACAAAGTTGATTATCCGGCCGGGGTGTCTCGATTAGTAGTGGCTTGCGACTTAGACCGAGATGGTGACAACGACCTTGCCATATCCAGCGACCTGAGAGTGAATGTTTTAAAGAACAATGGTGACGGAACTTTTGCCCCCAAAGTTGAATACGGTCCCCCTGGAGGTCAAATCATGGCCTCAGATATCGATGGAGATGGCAATACCGACTTAGTAACTGGTGGCGGCCAAGGATGGGAAGGTGCCGTCTACAAAAATAATGGAGATGGAAGCTTTACCACAAGACCACTGGGCTTGATAGGCAGTGGCGTTTCTGCTATAGATTTAGAGGGTGATGGAGATTTGGATCTGGCATTTGCCAACGGCGGTCTAAGCACGGTGGCACTCTTAACCAACCAGGGAGATTTAAATTTTGCTAAAACTGCTTATGAATACGGGACTTCGTTCCAACCCTCATCAATTGTGGCTGCAGATTTTAACGGAGATGGGTCAACCGATTTGGCAACCGCTAATTACGGTGGACATAATGTTTCAATCTTAGAAAATTTAACTCTAATTTGCTCAATAAAACCAGGGGAGGTTAATGGTGACGGACTTTATAACTTACCCGACGTAATCTCTTTGGTCAACATAGTTTTTAAGGGCGCGGCTCTTCCTGACCCTGCTTGCCGGGCCGATGCCACCGCTGATAGCAGAAGTAATCTGGCAGATATAATTTATGTAGTCAATAAAATCTTCAAGGGTGGGCCGAATCCTTTACCAATTGGAGCTTGTTGCTTATAGGATATTGTCCTTTCTTCAGAAGGCATTAAGAAATCTAGAGGTAAGTCTACTTAAGCTAGAGAGCTAAGACTTTAATAATCCACCAAATATCTAGAGACAATGATACTAAATTTGTTGGCATCCAGGGCTTTGACAATCGAGCGTTTGAAGGTGCCGGTGGGATCATCTAATTTATTTAAATCCACAATTTCCACAATCTCCTTTTTCCCCTTAGCATCCCCTATAATTTTTACTTTGGGTCGGTAGGGGTTATCGATATTGGGCTTGAAAACAATCCCTAGCTCTTTGGTGTCCAGCAGAACCAAGGAACCGACCGGATAAATCCCCATGATGTTGACAAATAGCTTGAGCAGGACCGGGTCGAAATTTACCCCGGAGGTCCGCACCATTTTTCTTAGAGCTTCGTGGGGAGGGATGGCTTCTTTGACATAAACCCGGCCGGAAGTCATGGCGTTGTAAGCATCGGCGATATTGACAATCCGGGTAAAAAGATTGATAGAGCGGTGATTTTTGACCTTGGGATAGCCGGATAAATCCAGATGCATATGGTGTTCGAAAACTACCAAGACCGCCCGGGACGTATATTCGTCAATATCCCGGGTGAAGACCAAAGTTTTCACTCCCATGATAGGGTGCTTTTGCATCATAGCCCAGTCCAGTTCATCATATTGAGCCGGTTTATTGATTAAATCTACGGGCAATTTTACCTTTCCGATATCGTGAAAGAGCGCCGCAAATCCCAATTCCGACAATTTTTTTCGGTCCAGACCCAAGCGCATCCCCAGTATTATGGCTAAAACCGAAACGTTGGCTGAATGCACAAAGGTGTATTCGTCAAAGTTCTTGATGGTGGAGAGCTCCAGAAATAAAGCTTCGTCTTTTATAATCTGGTCCACCATGGTCTGCACCACCCTTTTGGCTTTGGCGATATTGACGGCTTTGGAGCTTCTGACATTGGTCATTATCTCCTGGGCCAGGGAAATAGCTTTGAAGAAAGTTTTTTTGGCGATTTTGCGGTTATCTAAAGCCGCCATATCGGTCAGGTTGAGATTTTGCTCGGTGAATTTTTCCAGCCCGATATGCACAATCCCCACTTCGGAAAGCCGATTTTGTACTAGTTCAAAGATATTGGGCAGGTCTGAATCAAAATGGTTCAAAAGATAGACAAATTTATCCAGTTCTCTTTGGTCAATCTCTGGCAGGATGGTAATGCTCCCGATTTGGGTCCGCTCCAGCTCCTCGATAATGAAACTGTTGCCTATGTATCCCGCGAAATCAAATTTTAGGCGGACTTCATTCAAAAATATATATCCCTCCTTGAGCTGTAGGAAGATTTCAGATTTTTCCTGCAGGAGTTTCTGGGTCACCCGGTGCAGATTTTGACTCTGCTTTTGGTAAGCATAATTATTCTGCTCGTATATCTGAGCGGTTTTGATGGTAACGTAAAGCTGATTGATAAAACTTTTCCCCAGATCCTGAATGGTTCGGTCGAAATCTTTTAAGGTAATCTTTTGGGTTCCGGGTACTTTTTCTTTGGCTCTATCCAAGTTCTTCCTCTCTGTCTTTGACCGGCTGTTTGGCCTCCACTCTTTTTAGGGCAGTTTTTACCAAGGGCCTTAAGGAACGGGGAGATTTATTTTCTAACTCGTATAAAATCGCCAGGGTAACGGCGTTGGGGTATCTTTCCAGGGCTTTTACGGCCATTTGTTTAAGCTCCCGCCAGTAATATTTTTGAAACCAATTTCTTTTTCTGATTAATTTTTTCAGAAGCAGGGAACCTTCTTCTTCTCCGATGGCGGCGATGGCTTCAATGACATCTTTCTTTTCTTCCGGCCCTTTTTCTCTGAATTTTTTGTCTAAGACCATTCCCCACAAAGGATTTAGGGCATTTTTGACTCTCCCGGCTACCAGAGCTCTTAAAGCTAAAGAGCGGATTTTACGTTCCGGATCCTCTAAAATTGCGATCAGGTAATCATAAGCTTGAGGGGTGCCGACTTTGGCCAGAGAGACAATCGATTCCCGCCGGACCCGGCTGTCAGAATGTCTCAAAGTTCTTTTAAGATATTCACAGGCTTTGGTGGTTTTCAGATTTCCCATAACCCACACAATGTTGCGGACCACAAACCAGCGGCTGTCAAAAATCCCGTTGGCGATTAAATCCAAGTGTGCCGCTCCAAAACCCTCCAAAACTTCACAGACCGTTTTGCGGGCCGCAAAATGGTTTAGTTCCCCCAATAAATAAATCAGACTGGAAATGGCAGAAGCCGGCAGGATTTCCAGATATTGTTTGATTAATTTTATATCCACGTTTTTATTTTCATTCAAAAGCCGGGCTAGCTTATAGATCCGTTCTTTATCTCCGGCTCTTTCCATGGCGGTTTTGAGCCGGTCCGCTTTGGTTTTGGAGCTAAGTTTTTGGGCTTGCTCCTCTTCTTTCAATTTCTTCACCAATAAACAGGCCGAGCTGATATTCCCCAGATTGAAAAATGAATCCAGGGCTTTTTCTAAAAGGGCTACGGTATCATGGTATTCGTTCAATTCCTGTTCGTAAGCCATAATTTCAAACAAAACCAAAACCACTTCATCGGCTCCGGAGTAAGTGCCGTCTAGCTCCAGAAGCTTGTTGATTTCATCCATCTCATCCGGGTCGAAGGTATCCAGGTTATTGAATATGACGCTCATTTCCGGATTGCTTAAAATATTCTGAGTTTCTGAGCTAACCTGAGAGCTGGCTTCAGCCAGGGTGATTTCCGAATAATATAGCTTTTCTATATTTTCAGCGGCCGGTGTCTCCAAGAGCTTAGGTTGGTAGCTGTCTATGTAACTATCCACCACTAGGTAGTTGATGTGTGAAAAATCCTGCTCCCACAGGAGCGTGACCGAGTCATCTTCACTGGAAATTCTATTCAGCCGCTTTAATATATCCAGGAAATTGTACAGCTCCACTTCGGTCAGGCCCTTGGAGAAAGAGAGTTGCCGAACCCCGTCCCGGTGCAGAACTATGGCAATACCTTCCTCGATACTGGGGTCTTGATAGACGGCCTCACCGTTGCACAGAAATTGATTTTGCTCCAAACGCAGAATCAGCTCGTCATAATGCTCTAAGAAGTTGGTGAATTTGGCAAACAGATTCTTTTTAAAATCCTGGGGAATAGGGTTATTCTGCGGATAAAGATACATGGTCTTTAAAGCCCGCACAAGAAAATTGATTAATTCAGCGGCGGCTTTAATTTTTTGGGTATCTTTTTTCTCCGGTTCCGGAAAATAGGTTTCGGCTGACCTTTTGGCGTCTTCCATATTCTTATGGCTTTCTTAATTATATCGACAGAAATTAAAGGGGGTTAAGGGATTAGGGAGAGTATGCCTTATATTTTATAGCAGTTAAGCCAAGAACTTTTTAACTAAATTTTTCAGCAACTGCCGACTCGGTTACTCCCTCCCCTGTAGGGGAGGATAAAGGAGGGGTCAGAGATTTAATTTTTTTAAGTTAAATCTCCCCTAAAATCTGAAAAGCAATCTCTTCGGCTTTTTCCTTTAACTTTTCCGGCACCCAGATAACTACCTTTAAAGTCGTGGTGGTTCCCAGGGTCCCCAGCATCAAACCGGCATCTTCGGCTTGAATCAAGCAGGGGATATTCTGTTTTTTCAGGGCTTCCTGCAGCATTTCGGCATATAAGCGGGAAGGAACTCTTCGGAGTTGCACATAATTGATAGGTTCTGCCTCTTCTTTCTGGCTTGGTAATTCCGGCACCAGAGCTTCTCCGCAGTCCGGGCAAAACTTTACTTCTGGTTTATATTCGAATTTGCAATTAGGACAAAAAGGCATATTTTTAACAATACTTAAGAAAGGAAGTTTCTTGTTACTAGTATTTTTACTTACCCAACGCCCTTCTCACAAATCCCCCGGTTTTTCCCAGTCTTCTCCGTGCCTCTTTGTTATCCACCTTCGCCAAGATCATCACCGCAGCGGTCTTAACGCTTCCACCTGCTTTTTTAAGATACCAAGAAGCAGATTTATAATCAACTCCGGTAACTATCATTATGGTTCTTTTGCTTCTTTCCACTAATTTCTGGCTGGTGGCTTTCAGATCCACCATCATATTCTGATAGACTTTTCCCAATTTTATCATAGCGGTAGTGGAAAGCATATTCAGAACTAACTTTTGAGCCGTTCCGGCTTTCATTCTGGTTGACCCCATAATCACTTCTGGTCCCACTATCAGGGGAATTTCCACATCCGCTTTGACCTTGATGGGAGAAGCCAGATGAGGATTACAGTAGATGAAAATGGTCTTGCAGCCGATTTTTTTAGCGTATTTCAAACCACCCAAAACATAGGGAGTCCTGCGCGATGCCGCTATTCCCACAGCAATATCTTTCTTATTTAATTTTACTTTTGCCAAATCTTTGGCAGCAGTATTGAAATTGTCCTCGACTCCTTCTTTCGATTTTATCAGAGTCTTATATCCCCCGGCAATTATTCCTCTAATCATTTGGGGGTCGGTCCCAAAAGTCGGAGGACATTCAGCCGCATCCAAAACTCCCAGGCGACCGGAAGTCCCGGCACCGATGTAAAATAATCTTCCACCGGCCCGGAAAGTTTTCACCAACAATTCCACCGCTTTGGCGATTTTGGAAATCTGCTTTTCTACAATTTGCGGAACGGTTTTGTCTTCGGGGTTGATTAATTTTAAAATTTGGATGGCGGAGAGGGAGTCGATTCTGGAAGTTTTGGGATTGCGGCTTTCGGTGATTAAACTTTTTATCTGGTCAAAAACTTTTTTACTCAATTGTTTTCTCTTGAATTATGTTACATTCAGAGGAATTTCGACAACAAATTTCATTTTGTCAAGAGAGTAACTTTAGGAATCTGTGGACACAAATCCATCCCCTGTTAGGGTGGTAAGGGAAGGGTTCACCCCGAGCGGAGCCGAGGGGTCAGTCGCGTAGACGGGGATCATTCCCCGTCGTTTAGGTCGGGAAGAGATCCCGACCTACTAAACTCGTTTGTCATTCTGAGCCCTTCAATTCTTTCAGGGTAAACGAAGCGAAGAATCCCCTGCTTTAGAACTACGGATTATACCTGAAAACCAAAAGCCCGGAATTGGAAGCTACATAAATAAGTCCGTTGGAATAAAAAACATTATTATGGGCATTGCCGGTGGTCTTGAAGCTGGCTAACTGTGAGACCGCTGCCGGGACTGTCACATCTAAAATCAAAAGCCCTTCATCTCCGTAAGCCACATAAGCAGTAGTTCCGTTGACAAAAATTCCATTAGCCAAACCGGTTCCCAAATCGTAAGCTCCGGCCTGCGAAGGGGTGGAGGGGATTAAGACATCTATGATGAAAATCCCGGAACCTTTGGCGGCTATATAAGCATAATTATTTAAAATAGAGGACCTGAAATAAATATCTCCCGCAGTTGAATAAGAGCCCACCTGGGAAACTGTGTCCGGGTTAGAGACATCCAAAATTCTCAAGCCGTTAGAACCATCCGTGACATAAGCCAGGCTTCCCCACACCTGTACCCCATAGGCACTACTTGCCAGAGCATAACTGGAAACAAAAGTGGGTGTATCCGGATTGGCCACGTTGATAACATACATTCCATCCCCTTGAGCCGCTACATAAGCATAGTTGCCGGAAACAAATACATCATGGGCATTCCCTTGAGGTGTATTCTGCCCTATCAAAAGCGGGCTGGCCGGGTTGGAAACATCCAGAACTTTCATCCCGTTGCTGCCGTCCGCTAAATAAAGATAATTGCCGGATTTAAAAACTCCGTTGGTAAAAGTTCCGGTGTTGAAAACACCGACCGCAGCAGGGCTGGCCGGATTGCTTATATTGAAAATCTGCACACCGTTCCCCTGTTCAGCCATATAGGCGTAATCGCCGGTGACAAAAAGCGAATAAGCGGAAGTGGGGGTAGCCGCCTGTCCGATGAACAAAAGACCGGTATCCAGTACCACCAAGACTGTGATTGTCTGCGTGGAATCAAAATTTCCGGCCCCGTCATAGGCGATGGCGAAAATGCTGTGATAGCTTGAGTCCTGATAAATCAAAGTTGACCAGTTGAAGCCAAAGGGGGAAGAATTGTCGGTGAAAAGCAGCTGACTGTCAATGTAAAATTCCACCCTGCTGACCCCTTTATCGTCTGTGGCTGCAACCGAAATTAAAACCGTGTCCTTTACCACAGCCGAATCAGCCGGAGCGGTTAAATTAGCCGTAGGCGGCATAAGATCCGGAGTAGTGGGAATCTTTTCGCAGCCGTAAAATATTACTAGACTAAAGCTGAGAGATAAAACTAGTAAGCCGATTTTTTTAAACATAATTTTCCTCTGTTTTTTAATATCATCGGCAAAATTTCAATTAAGTTCAATTAAATCAAACCCTTAATATATCATACGAATCTGCTTAATCTGTTTAATCTGCTGTGAATTATTTTTTTCGTGTTTTTCGTGAATTTTCTGCTTTCGTGATTCGGTGCCTATTGACAAATCAACTTTTCCCGTATTATATAATACCTATGAGCAATTTTGCTAAATCCATCAAGCCGACTTTGATTCTGATTTTGGTAGCAGCTGTCATCGGAATTCTATACAATCTGGTTTCTCCCAAGGGGATTGGCTTAGTGGGAAGCTGGTCTCAGCAGATTTTGGAAGGGAATATTATCGTCCCTCCTTCTTATGACAAAACCTCCGATTCCCCACCTATATCTTTGGCTGATGCCATGAGCTTATTTAACTCCCCCAACACTATTTTTATTGATGCCAGGCCCAAAGAAGATTTTCTCAAAGGACATATCAAAGGAGCTTTGAATTTGTATATGGAGGAATATGACACCTGGGCCCCCCAGGTCTTGCCAAAGGTTCCTAAAGATGTGACTGTGGTGACTTATTGCGGTGGAGATGAATGCGAACTCTCTTTATTTTTAGCCAGAAATATGACCGTGGATGGCTATAAAAATATAAAAATCTTTTTTGGCGGCTGGGAAGAATGGCTCAAAGCCGGCTTACCGACTTCGACCGGTGAAACCCCTTAAGCATTAATTTGAGTGAAAAAACCTGACCCCTCCTTTGTCCTCCCCTTTATGGGAGGAAAGAAAACACCCTCTCCTAGAGGAGAGGGCAGGGGTGAGGTCCACCTCGAGCCCAGTCGAGAGGTCAGTTTGTAGCATCCCAATTTATCGGGATGCATTTTTTAAGGTAGAAAAAAAAGATGAAGTTTTTAAAAAATATTTTACTATCCAAACATCTGGCTTTATTATTTCGCCTGTTTTTGGGGATTCTTTTCATCTATGCCTCGGTGGATAAAATCCTGCATCCGTCTGCCTTTGCCAAGATAGTTTATAATTTTCATATCTTGCCCGGCTTTTTGATTAATATCTTTGCCATAATATTACCCTGGGTGGAATTTTTGCTGGGGGTCTGTCTGGTATTGGGAATTGCCTTGGACGCAGTGGCGCTTTTGGCTTCGACTTTATTGGGAATTTTTATAATAGCTTTGGGAGTCAATTTTATCCGCGGGCTGGATATCAATTGCGGCTGTTTTTCCACCGCGACATCCAGCAAATCCAATGTCTCCAAACGGCTTATCGAAGATATTATCTTCTTGGCCATGAGTCTGCAGGTTTGGAAGTGCCATCGAGGATTTGTGACCCTTAAGAGTCTCTTCTACAAAAGCTAACTTTAGTAAGTTCTTCCCTCTCTTTCAAATTATTTTAAGATTATCCCTTTTTTATCTTGACATTTGTTGTCAGAAAATATTTAATTGGCTCTGTTGAGTTGGCTTCAGAGGAAAAGCGGCTTACTCAAAAAAATCTGATTCTAGAGGAGGTAAAGAAAAAGCTAAAATAGTTTTTAATTTCTACCCGGCTTTCCCAATTTTAATATAAAAACTTTTATCTGCTTTTTTTAGTGGGAATATTTTTTTGAAATCCAAATTACCAAGTGTTAAACCAAAACTCAAACTGCTTGCCTTCATTAAGGCGGGCAAAGTCCGCCAATCATTAAGGTGGATAAAAGAAAGGAGTTACAATGCAACATTCATTTCTAAAGGGAACTGTCACGGTTTTGCTGTTGTTACTGGTGACTTCTCTGGCTGGGGGAACAGATAATGGGAGTCCTTCGTCTCCGGCTGGAATAGCAAATGGTCCCTCGGTTCCCAATCTGATTAATTTTCAGGGTCGGCTGACCGATGCTTCCGGCAATCCAGTCGCCGATGCTTCTCATACCATTAACTATACTATATGGAATTTGCCGACCGGTGGGAGCACTCTCTGGACTGAAAACACCTCTCAATCCACCAGTAGCGGTCTGTTCACCCATAATTTAGGTTCGGTCACTGCTCTGCCTGAAGAGTTATTCCAAACCTATGATTCTCTTTATTTACAAGTCCAGGCCGACGGGCAGACGATTTTGCCCCGGATAAGATTGACCAGCACCCCGTATACCAGAGTATCCAACAATTTAGAGACCAATAATACTTTTAATCTGGGTGCCTTGGGATTTGAGACCTACCCCTGGGGGAGATTTAGTTCTTACGGCGATGACGGGCAGGAGCAGATTCGTTTATGGGGGAACGCCTGGGGAGAGATTTTTCTACATGACGCTGATGTCGATAATGACTTAACAGTGATATTGACAGCTAGTGGAAACCAATTTGGAGTCGGCGGAGGAGCTTTATGGCTTCAGAATGATGCCGGCTCCACCACCATTTCTCTGGAAGGCGGGACCACCGGCGATGCTTCTGTTGTTTTACCCAGCAGTGCCATCAACGCCGGAGAAATGTCAAATGAGCCGGGTGTTTCGTTTACGCTTGTTTCACCGGATTTTTTCCCTTTATCTTCCGGCAACATCAGCTACGTGGTTGATTCGGTTGATATTACAATCCCGGCTTCCGGCTATGTTGAAGTCACCTGTGGGGGAACCATAGCCCAAGAACACACCACTGGCACTAATACTAACGTGTGGATGAACTGCGGAAAGACCAGGGCAGTTGTCGACTTAACTGCTTTTCAGTGGGCTTACGTTCCTAGTGTCGAAGCCACAGGTCTCAGAGCATTTCCTGCTAGCACAACTCGTTTATTTGCTGAAACAGCTGGCACAAAACGCTATTACCTAAATGTCAGGTATGTGTCCGGAAGCAGTGCATCTACCAGATTCGAGCTGGGTTATATTCGGGCAACCTATTATCCGACTCTTTATGGTTCTGTGAGCCTGGCTCACACTTCGGCTAATCCAACTCCAGACCATTTGGGAGGAATCCCCTTTGAGGGAACCCAAGCTCTGCCAGCAGGTGTGCCTCAGATTATAACCATGGAAGACCACAACGCCCGTCTGGAAGCCGAAGTAGCCAAAGTGAAAGCAGAATTGGAAGCCCGCTTACAGAAAATAGAACAACAACTTAACAAAACCAAACAAGCCGGAGTGGAGGAGTAGACCTTGTTTATTAAAAATTCTTTTTTAGGAGGAAAACCATGAAACACATAATCATTCTAACACTGGCACTTTCGGTGTTAATTTTGGGTTTTTCTCCGGCTATGGCAGACAAATCCAAAACCGTCAAAGCGCCTGAAACCATAAACCAAACCCCGAAAGATGACCCCGATACCAAAGCCGACCCGCAAGGTGCCCCACTATACCTGAACTGGTATTCCATCAATTCCGGCGGTTCCAGTTATGGAACATCCGGCAGTTTAAAGTTGGGATATTCTATTGGACAGTCCGTAGCCGGAGCAGGTACCTCCGGGGCTGTGAATCTGGGAGTCGGTTTCTGGTACGGTCAGGGGATTAACTGCACTGCT
>JBIOYE010000198.1:0-5541 GCA_044870015.1 Candidatus Zixiibacteriota bacterium | reverse complement strand
ATGCTGTCAAAAGTCCTTACCTGCGCCAATCCCTTCCGGCTCAAAACCATGGTGATGGCTGCTGTCAGGGTGGTCTTACCATGGTCCACGTGCCCGATAGTTCCCACGTTCACGTGCGGCTTGGTCCGCTCAAATTTCGGCTTAGACATAGGTTCTCCTTTCCCTACGGGATGGTGTCCCTACGGGATACCCGAAGGCAAAGCCGGAGGGTGTAACCATTAACTTACTTTAATCCTTTCTGTTTTTAAAATTTTACTCTGAACATTGAAATCCGAACCGATAGCCATAAGCTGGTTATTTTCCAAAAACTTCCAGCCGGAGGCTGTCTTATCCACTGGTTCTGATGCTACGATTATTTTATGGTCAGCTTTTTTCCAATTTAAACTGTAATAGCTTTCGTTCTCCGGGTCTCCGGAGTCAAAAGATCTATATATAATAAGATTTTTCCCGTCTGTCAACAGAAAATTCAAGGCTGTATATTTTTCATTGTCTAAAATCGGAATTAAGGTTTTTTCAACTCCCAAAATGGTGGATTTTTCTGTTTTGATATTTTCAACTAATTTTTCCAGCAAGATTTGGGTGTCAATTAATCCGGGATAATTTATTTTTACTGGCTCATTCCAGTGAACCGAACCGTTATGAGCCAAAACCCAGTTTTCTTTTTCAAAGGGATGGGCGAATTCTTTTTTCCCTTTGGTTTGGGGGTCGGTGGCTTTTCTTATGTGGGCTATGACTAATTCCGAGGAAACTGCGTTACGGGCAGTCTGGTCAAATTCTACATCTGTAGCGGCATCGAAGCCGCTCTTCTTAATTATCATCTCGTCTTCGGACTTGTAAGCGATTCCCCAGCCATCCATGTGTCCCGGTTGGGAACTTGATTTCACGCAGCCGGTTTTACATTGCTGTTTGAAACTGGTAAAGATTTCTGTCTCTATTTGAGCTTTATTTACAATTCCCAATAGCCGGCACATTTTAAATCCCCTTCACTTTGGCTACAATTCCTTCCGATATCTGCTGGGGCACCTCTTCGTAGCTGTGGAACTGCATGGTGAAAAGCGCTCTTCCCTGAGAAATGGACCTAATCTTGGTAGCATACCCGAACATATCGGACAGAGGGACCCGGGCCGCGATAACCTGCGCGTCCACTCTGGGGACGATTCCCAAAATTCTTCCCCGGCGGGCATTCAAATCACCGATTACGTCACCTAAATATTCTTCAGGAACTACAACTTCCACTTCCATCACCGGCTCTAATATTCTGGGCTTGGCCCTTTTGACCGCTTCCTGCAAAGCCATAGAGCCGGCAATTTTGAAAGCAATTTCCGAAGAATCTACTTCATGATAAGAACCGTCCAACAAAACCGCTTTTAGATCGATTAAGGGATAACCGGCTATTACTCCGTTTTCCAGAGCATCTTTAATCCCTTTTTCAACGGCCGGAATATATTCTCTGGGGATGGCTCCTCCGATGATTTTATTTTCAAATACAAAACCGGAACTAGCCGGCAAGGGCTCTACCCGGATCCTTACATGACCGTATTGGCCTCTGCCACCGGTCTGTCTGATGAATTTTCCTTCAGCTTCGGCTGTGGCTGTAATAGTTTCTTTGTAGGCCACCTGCGGTTTACCCACGTTGGCTTTGACCGAGAATTCCCGCATCATCCGGTCCACCAAAATTTCTAAGTGTAATTCTCCCATGCCGGAGATGATGGTCTGTCCGGTCTCTTCGTCCGACCTGACTTTGAAAGTAGGGTCTTCGTCGGATAATTTTTGTAGCGCTTCAAAAAGCTTGTCCTGATCGGCTTTGGTTTTGGGCTCGATGGCAACCGAAATGACCGGTTCCGGGAAGGTCATCTTTTCCAAGACGATGGGAAACTTGGGGTCGCACAGGGTATGGCCGGTGGAGGTTCTCTTCAATCCCACCACCGCGCAGATATCGCCGGTGTAGGCATCAACTATTTCTTCCCGCTTATTGGCATGCATTTCTAGAATTCTTCCCACTCTCTCCTTTTCGCCGGTGTTGGCATTCAAAACGTAAACCCCGGACTTCAAGACTCCGGAATAAATTCTCAGGTAAGTGAGTTTGCCCACGTAAGGGTCTGACATGATTTTAAAAGCCAAAGCCGTCAACGGTTCTGAGTCAGAGGGTTTTCTTTTCAGGGGCTGACCGGTTTCCGGGTCGGTTCCCTTTATTTCCGGAAGATCTAAAGGAGAAGGCAGAAAATCCACGATGGCATCCAGTAGTCTCTGGACTCCTATGTTTTTGAAGGAAGCTCCGCATAAGACCGGAATTATTTTGACGTCTAAGACCGCTTTTCGCAAAGCGGTCATGATTTCTTCTTTGTGAATTTCCTGGTCATTCAAAAATTTTTCCAACAGCCGGTCATCATAATCTGAAATTGATTCTAACAGGATCTCCTTTTTTTTCCTGGCTTCTTCCAACATGGATTTGGGAATGGGAAATTCCTCAAAAGTTGCTCCCTGGGTGTTCTGATGGAAAGTCCAGGCGGTCATAGTGATTAAATCGATTATCCCGGTAAAAGTCTCTCCGGAGCCTAAAGGAAGTTGAACAGCCACGGCATTGGCTGCCAGGCGGGTTCTCATCATCCACAGCGCATTTTCAAAATCGGCTCCTACCCGGTCCATTTTATTGACAAAGGCGATTCTAGGCACTTGATATTTATCCGCTTGACGCCAGACCGTTTCAGACTGAGGTTCTACTCCGCCCACAGAGCAGAATAAAGCCACCGCTCCGTCCAGAACTCTCAAAGACCTTTCTACCTCGGCGGTAAAATCCACGTGCCCGGGAGTATCGATGATATTTATCTGAGTATCTCTCCAATAGCAGGTGGTAGCCGCGGAAGTGATGGTGATTCCTCTTTCTTTTTCCTGCTCCATCCAGTCCATAGTGGCTGCCCCCTCATCCACTTCACCAATGCGGTGAGTCTTACCGGTGTAATACAAAATCCGCTCGGTAGTGGTGGTTTTCCCGGCATCGATATGAGCCATGATTCCTATATTTCTGATTTTATCTAAACTATATCTTCTTGGCATAAAAAAACCTCGACTTAAAACTCATCCCGATTTTTATCGGGATAAGTGGAGGTTTGAAAACTGCTTTAAGTTGTTTCCAAACTTCCTTTTAGCCGACCTTCCTTTCTTAGTGGTTAAGCCACTAAAGTAAGAATTAATCTAAAAATCTTTAGCTAAAACTGTATACTGCCTCCTTGGATATTACGCATATTTTTACGGTTTGTTTCACTTAAGGGAAACTATCTTTTATGGGTTACCAGCGGAAGTGGGCAAAAGCCTTGTTGGCTTCTGCCATCTTATGGGTATCTTCCTTCTTTTTGATGGCTGAACCTTCATTTTTGGAAGCCGCAATTAACTCTTCGGCTAACCTCTCATCCATGGGCTTGCCAGTTTTTTCTTTGGTATAGGCGATAATCCAGCGAAAGGCTAAGGCGTTCCTTCTTTCGGACCTGACTTCCATGGGGACCTGGTAAGTGGCTCCACCTACCCGTCGGGGTCTGACTTCCAAGGCCGGTCTGACATTATTGATGGCTTTTTGAAATACCTCAAACCCGGGCTGACCGATCTTTTTTTCGATTATATCAAATGCTGAATAAACTATTCCTTTAGCTACACTCTTCTTGCCGCGCTCCATTATCCGGTTTATAAATTTGGACAATAAAACCGAATTGTACTTAAAATCCGGAAAAATTTCTCTTTTATCGACTCGGGCTTTTCTGGGCATAAATTTTAAGCTGCTTTTTTGGGTTTCTTGGCTCCGTATTTAGAGCGTCCTTGTTTTCTATCTTGCACTCCGGCGGTATCCAGGGTTCCTCTGATTATATGATATCGGACTCCAGGTAAATCTTTTACTCTGCCACCCCGAATCAGAACAATAGAGTGTTCCTGCAAATTGTGCCCTTCACCCGGTATGTAAGCCGTCACTTCAATGCCGTTGGTCAATCTTACCCGGGCCACTTTTCTTAGAGCAGAGTTGGGCTTTTTGGGGGTGGTGGTGTACACCCTGACACAGACCCCTCTTTTCTGAGGAGAACCCTGCAGAGCCGGGGTTTTGGTGGAGCTTTTTATCTCCCGTCTTCCAAAACGAACCAGCTGATTTATGGTCGGCATCTAGATACCCCTATTTCTTTCATAGTTTATCAATTTATTGAATTATAATAATTTGTCAAGGATTTTCTTTGAACAGCTCCACTTCCTTTTCGACAACTTCTTCTTCCTCGTCTTTCACCTTTATATTTCGGTAAATTTCCAGTCCGGTCCCGGCCGGAATCAGATGTCCGATGATTACGTTTTCCTTCAATCCCATCAAATTGTCGGTCTTTCCGTTTATGGCCGCTTCAGTCAGAGCCCGGGTGGTTTCCTGGAAGGAAGCCGCCGAAATGAAGCTTTCGGTGGAAAGAGAGGCCTTGGTAATTCCCAAAAGCAAGGGCTGGAATGTGGCTGGCTCTCCACCTTCGGCTACTACCCGGTCAGATTCTTCTTTGAATCTCCAGCGATCCACATGTTCCCCTTCCAAGAAGTTGGTATCACCAACTTCCTCGATTTTGATTTTCTGTAACATTTGTCTGACTATGACTTCGATATGTTTGTCGTTGATTCTCACTCCCTGCAACCGGTAAACCTCCTGAATTTCGTTCACCAGATATTCCTGCACTGCATTGGGTCCTTTGATTCTTAAAATATCATGCGGGTCAATCGGGCCTTCGCATAGCCGGTCACCGGCTTTGACCCTGTCTCCGGTGTGAACCCGCATATGTTTACCGTGAGGAATTAAATATTCTTTGACCTCTCCATCGTCGGCCCGGACTAAGACCTGGCGCGACCCTCTGATGATTTTTCCGATTTCAACTACCCCGTCAATTTCACTGACCACAGCCGGGTCTTTGGGTCGGCGAGCTTCGAAGAGTTCGGCTACCCGGGGCAGACCTCCGGTGATATCTCTGGTTTTGCTGATATCCCGGGGGATTTTTACCAGAGCTTCACCGGCCGAGATTTTGCTTTTATCATGCACCAGCAGGTGCGCTCCAGTGGGAATGGCGTAACTTCCCAATCTTTTCCCTTTTTCATCTACAATATAAATATGAGGATGTAAGGTCTTCTCCCTCTGCTCAATCACCACTCTTTGTCTTAAACCGGTGGTTTCATCCAGCTCTTCCCGGTAGGTTGAATCTTCCTCTAAGTCTACGAATTCGACGTTTCCACTTTGTTCCGCTAGAATACTGCCGGTATAAGGGTCCCATTCAAACAAAACCTCATCTTTGTTGACGATGGACTTATCTTTGATTTTGAGCTGGGCACCGTAAGGCACGTTATATTTGGCCCGGGGTCGATTCTGCTGGTCTACCAGGCTGATATTTCCGTCCCGTCCCAAAACCACCATGTCGCCATCTTTTCTGGCAACGGTTTTGATTCCGTGGAAAATTACTTTTCCATCGGTTTTGGCGGAAACCTTGGATTGTTCGGCGATACGAGCAGCGGTTCCTCCGATGTGGAAGGTTCTTAAGGTCA
>JBIOYE010000197.1:0-9524 GCA_044870015.1 Candidatus Zixiibacteriota bacterium | reverse complement strand
CCAAGCGGAACTCTTAAGCTGTCATACCTTTGAGCTAAAATAAAATCACCGGTCAGGCGGGAATCCAACCATGTTATAGCAAAAATGCCAGTCGGAGTTTCGGCTATATCCGGTCTAATCTGGGTGGTGTTGCTGCTGTCGGATTGAACTCTCAAATTTGTCCCCAGCAGATTTCCGCTGGAATCATAGGCCTGCATATAAATATGTACTTGGCTATCTCGGTAATCTTCCCAGACCACCACAAAATTCCCCAAACTATCGGAAGCTACTTGAGGAGAAAAATGGTCATTGGGAGCCACATCATCATTGACTTTAAAATTACTGCCGACCTTGGCACCCAAGCTGGTGTATCTCTGCCCGTAGATGTTAAAATTTCCATCCCGGTTGTCGGACCAGACCGTTACGAATTTCCCAGACTTGGAAGCCGCCACACTAGGATGCTGGTGAATGTTAATAGAGGTATCTTCGTTGATTTTAACATTTCCTAGCGGAATCAAAAAGTTGTAAAACTGCCCGTAAATATTTACCCCGTTTCTGAAATCCTGCCAGACTACGAAAAAGCTGTTTTTATCATCGGTGGCGATATCCGGGCTTAATTGAGGCAAAATAGAAGTGTCGTCACTGACTTTCATCTCGGAAGTGAGAAAATTTCCCTGCTGGTCTATTTGCCTGAAGAAAATATCCGCATTGCCGGAGCGGAAATCCTCCCACACCACAAAACTTTCCCTTTTGGAATTGACGGCTAAGGAGGGGGTTTTCTGCTGAGCGCCGGTCAGGTCGGAATTGGCTCTGAAATTATTTCCTTTTTTGGTTCCGGACGCGGTCAATCTTTGCAGATAGATATCATAGTTTCTGTTTCTATAATCCATCCAGCCGGTTACTAAATCTCCGCTATTGGGTAAATACAAAGAAGGAGAGTTACGCTCCAAAATTTGGCCTAAATCACTTATTTGAGTGTTGGCTCCTAAAGCAGCGCCCAAAGTATCATAGCGCTGAATGTAAATTGCCGGGGCGGAGCGATAATCGGTCCAGCTGATGATAAAATTCCCTAAAGAGTCGGTATCAATGGATGGTTCCCATTGCGGGTCAATCCCGCCATCCGAATTGACTTTGACCGCTGGACCCTGCAAAACACCACCGCTGTCGGCTCTTTGAAAATAAATATCCTGATTTCCGTTTAGCATATCCACCCAGGTAAAAATCATTTTGCCGTCAAACTTTTTGGCCACATCCGGCTGATACTGGTCTTCTGTGCCGACATCCGAATTGGCTTGAGTATTGCTGTCTTGGGACACACCGGTTGAGTCGTATCTTTGAAAATAGATATCCCCGTCAAAATTTCGGTAATCCTCCCAGACGATTACAAAATTTCCATTCCCGTCTGAAGATATTGCCGGATATAGATGAGGAAACGACCCGGCATCCGTGCTGACCTGAAAGTTTCCGCCTAGGACGGATCCGGAGCTGTCATATCTCTGGGCAAAGATGCTGTAGCCGAAACGAACATCTTCCCAGGTGATGATGAAATTTCCGCTGGGAGCCACTGCTACTGCCGGGGCATAGGTAGAATTATCGGGACCGGAATTGACTTTAAAATTAGGACCGATTTTATTCAAATTATTGTCCAACCTCTGTGCCATTATAGCTAAATTTTTCCCATCCACCCAGGTGATGACCACTTTTCCGGTGGGGGAAACATCGGCTGAAGCCAGAAACTGGTCAGCCGGAATGGTCTCGTCGTTGACTTCCAGAGTGGAAAGAATGGGATTGCCGGCCGAATCGAATTTCTGGGCTAAAATATCTAAGTCTCCGTTCCGTTCATCCTCCCAGACCGCTAAAAAAGATTTATCCGCAAACATTATGATATCCGGAGAGCCCTGAAAAAAAGTAGCCGGAAAAGTATCGCTGTTGACTTTTTTATCACTGTAAGCTGAATGCGGATTCCAGGGATCTGTGAATGAACTGGAGTAAAAAGGATTGGAGCGGTTTTCTGTCTGAAAATTTCTGTGGTAAAAATTCCTTTCCAGTCGGAAAGAAATATCCGACAACCCCAAAACTTCTCTGGAAGCTTTCAGCTTCTGATTGTATTCAGAAAATCTGGAGAATTGGTTTTCGCTTCCGCTGGAAAAATTAAAAAGCAGAAATAAAAGAAGGATACTGCTTGGAATTTTAATCTTGTTCATTCACTTCCTTCTTCCCTGTCAAGCCCTGTTTTGCTACGGCTTAGACCCTCCTCTAAGCCGTAAAATAGCCATATTTCCCATTAAGTCAATACGATTTTTCCACAAAATGGAGCATTTCCCCTCTCCTGTAGGGAAGGGTAATGAAGGCTTTTGTAGCGCCCTATTTTACATAGGGCGTGCGTCCCGTGTCCCTACGGGATACTGTTAAGTGTGAAACGGGACGCTGCTAAGTTCAATCTTTCTCAACAATCTCTGCTTTCTATAATATAAACTCTCTAAACTAAAATTGTGTGAAATTGAGGCGTTGACATTGGAAATTGCTTTTTCAACCAAATTTATAGCTTTTCTGAAATCTTTTAACTTATGCTCATAAAGTTTAGCCAGTTCTAAGTAAGGCTCCAAGCGAAAGCCGGAATTTTCCAACAAAAGATTATGCCACAGTTTTTCGGCTTTATCCCATTCCGAAAGTTTCTTATAAACCCTTCCTAAGTGCAAATTGACCTCGGTATAAATTTCATCTCTGGAATTTTTCTGCACCGCTTTTTCTCCGCAAGTTCTGGCTCGGGCTAAATCTCCGGCATAGAAATAATGCCTGCTCAAACAAATCCAATCCTCGGAGTGTAAAGCTTCCAATTTCTCCGGTTCCTGCAGATTTTTCCCCAGCTGCGCCAGAAGACCCACCATGGCCAAAATATCATATCGGTTATGCTCCAGCACCAGTTTCAAATTTTCCGTTCTTCCCTCTTTCAGATAATCGAAATAAACCTGCGGAATTAAATAACCGGGGATATCCATCAATCTTTCTATTCCTAAAATTTCCCTTTCTAGATTCAAAAGCGAGCAGTCCTTTAACCTTTTCTTCCAGAATCTTCTGGAGGGAAACAGTAAATCCAGATGGCTCTGCGACTCGAAATTCGGTTTGATTCTTTGCAGTATGAAGCGGCCGTTTAAAATCGGGATATCGTATCCCTTGCCGTTGAAGGTTACTAAGTGTTCATAATCCTGCAAAAGTTCTGTCAAATCAAAAAGCATGGATTTCTCCTTGCTGTAATCCGGCATAAAAAACTGCTTCAGGCAAAATCTACCGGTTTGAAAGAATCCTACACCGACTAAGAAAGGATAAGTTCCGGAGCCGCCCGAAAGACCGGTAGTTTCTATATCTAAAAAAATGGTTTTGTCAAGATTCAGATTCGGGATAGGGCTTGAAAGTGAAAGCTGCGAGAAAATCTCTGGCTCGATTTCTAATATTTCATTTAAATAAATTTTTCCGGACCGATAATTTTCTTTAAAATTCTTTTCAATCAAGAGGTATTCCCCGAAAGCATTGGATACTCTTTTTCCTTCTAAAAATTCAGCCAGAGCCGTATTCACCTCATCTGCTCTCTTTTTGGTAGAACCGGATGAATTTAATTTATCCCAATATTGTAATCTTTCAGAGAGATTCATATGTTGTAAGTTTCAGAATCACGAAAGCACGAAATCCACGAAATTTGTTATTTTTCTTTCGTGCCCTTCGTGACTTTTTCATGTCTCCGTGATTCAGACTTCCCCTCTTTTTCATACCTTCGTGTTTCAGAATCTCAATTCACCAACCGCCTGACTTCCAATTTCTTGGTGCCAAAATTTACCAGCAAACCTGTCTTGTATCCACTGGCCTTCAAATAAGATAAAGTCTGAATGAAATCTTCAGGGTCAAATTGTGATTTCGCCTTGACCTCCAACATAATGTCGTTTATCACAAAATCAATTCTTTTTCTACCTAACTTCATCTCTTTATAATGGACATCTATCCAAACTTCTCTACTATATTCTAGGTTTAAGACCAGTAATTCCTTCGCCAAAGCCCTCTGGTAAAAAATCTCATCAAAGCCCGGTCCCAAATTTTTGTGCACTTCTAAACAAGCGGCAATTATTTTGCCAGTGGAGTCGCCAAAATCATAACCTTTTTTAGATTTGGAATTTTCTGCCATAGCTCCCTAACTCCTGAATCACGAAAGCACGCAAGCAACAAAAGCCGCTATCTTTCCTTCGTGCATTTCGTGACTTTTTCGCGTTTCCGTGATTCAGGACCCCATTTTTTCCAACGCTTTCTCAATTTTATCTTTCACAAACGGATGCGTTTCACTTTTGTTAAGATTTGTCAAAGTCACCATAATTTTGGGATTATTATAATTGCCCAGGGCCTCTACCGCAACTCCTTTTGTCATCCAGTCCGGGCTTTTCAGCAAATTTATCAAAATAGTCATAGACTGCGGTTCTTTAATTTTTCCCAAGGATTCGATTGCCAAGTAATAAGTATTTGGTTTTTCTAAACTATCTTTGGCATTCCAATTATTGACCAATTGAAGCAAGTGAGGTATTGCCTCTTTCCCTATTTTAACCAATGACTCCATAGCTACCATTCTGACTGAAAAATGTTTGTCCGAGAGGCCGGAGATTAGATAAGGAATCCCTCTCTTGTCATTCAATTCCCCCAAGGCATAAGCCGCCGCTTTTCTTGGAACTTCGATGGAATCTTTTAAAATTTCCACGATGGGATTAAAAGCTGTGGTATCTTTTGTATTTCCCAAAGCGGTGGTGGCATAATTTCGGATTTGATAATCCAGATGATTCAAAACTTTTATCAAAGCAGGGACGGCTCTTTGGTCCTTGATTTCAGCCAAGCATCTACAAGTGGTCCGGATTTGCCAGATGTCATCAGTTTGCAGGGCTTGGATTAACTGGGGAGTGGCGGCATCACCGATGCCTTTGAAGAGTTCTATCAAAGTATTTATATCTCTGGCGTCCCGGTTAGATAATTTGGGGATTAAGTAAGGCACCGCCTTTTCTTTCATTTCGATTAACTGCTTTCTGGCTGGTGCTTCTAAATCAGCGAATTTGACGAAACCGGCCGAAGAAATTATGAAAAGAGAATCGACTAATTGTTTTAAAGAATCCGTCTGGGTTGAATTTTGAGACTTGCCCTGATTAACTCCCAAAAATATTTGCATTGCCAAGAACCAAACCACCAATGGAACTATCTTTTTCAAATTTAACTTCATTTTTTCTATTGGTGTTTCCGTGTTTTTCGAACTTTCGTGTTCTCGTGATTCCGCATTTTTTACTTACCCTCTCCTCTAAGGGGAGGTTAGGGAGGGGTCAGTTTTCATCTCCAAATCCAGTCCTACTCCCCACTTCGAATCAATCGACCACCAGCAGCTATCACATCCGTTCCCGTCATATCTATCTTTTCCCAGCATATCGATAAAAATTCCGATTGACCCATATTCTCTTCGGGGATTTCCGTAACCTTGAGTGTTGGCTTTGGATTTGACATAGTATCCGTCATCTCCGGCCTGGTCAATAAAAATCCCAATCCCGTTGGCGTTCCCAGCCCCTTGAGATAAGTCGTAAGCATAATAATTATCATTCCCGGCTTGGTCCAACAAAATCCCGCAAGCCCAGTCATGCCCGCATCCTTGCGAAACCCCTTTGGCAGAATAAATATCATCTCCGCCTCCGTCAATCAGAGTTCCCAGAGTCATATGTGTAGCTGAACCTTGAGCATACTGAAAGGCCTGATAAAAATCATTCCCCTCTTTGTCGTACAGGCATCCCCAGCCCCACCAGTAAGAAGAACCCTGCCCGAAGATGTCGGAAACGTAGCCGTCATTTCCAGAATAATCTAAGAGCAGACCTACTCCGCCGGACATATAAGGCCTGATGCCGTAAGAAAAACCTTGCGACAATGATAGATAATGCTCTTTGTATCTCAAAATATCCTTATATTTACCGCCGGCAAAATAATTATCATTGCCGGCTTTGTCTATCAAACTTCCGAACCCGGCTACTCCTCCGAACCCTTGGGCGTATAAAGCACCGTTGGAATTATCCGTTCCGTCTAAATCTGCCAAAATCCCGACTCCCCAGGCGCCAGCTCCTTGAGTAAAAGTATCCCCGAAATATTTGTCATTCCCTTTTTTATCTAATAATAATCCGATGCCGAATAAACCTGAACCCAGGCAGAAATTTTTCCCTAAATAAGTGTCATCTCCTTCTTCGTCTATTAAAATTCCGGTGCCGAAAAATCCGGAGCCGAAGCAAAAATCAGTTAGTGCTTTGTAGGTATCGTTGCCTCCTAAATCGATTATGACCTGCGTGGAGACAGTGGAATCGTAGGATAATTCATAGATGTCGTCTCCCCCTAAATCTATTATCAAAGCCGGTGAGCCGGTGTAATGTGAGCTTCCCTTTCCACCAATTATAAATTCTCCCATGGGTGTTTCTTGAGACCAGATGATGTCATTTTTCTTGGATTTCTTGGGACGTTTGATCGAATTAGAATCCCTGATTACATATAAAAGTTTCTCAATTGAGCGGGTTATATATGAGATATTGCCAATTAATCCTTTGTGGTCGATGGCGGAAGCTAAGGGAATTAGATGTTTTGCTAACTCTTCTTCTGACTTCTGGCTGTAATCTAACTCTTCTGCGGACTTAAATTCATCATTAACATCTTCTAAAATAATGGGCAACACTTTTTGTTTAATCGAATCCACTCCAGCAAAATAGCTGTTGAGATAACTTTGCCTAAATTTTTGATTAATTAACTCTTTTTTGATTACAGAAAACTTTATCAAGCTATCACTAATTACCAACCAATTGTAAACTTCTGACAAAGCCTCATTTAGATTCGGACTGAAAATTTTCTTTTCTTTTATATAATCAGTAGCCCGCTTACCATAGAGCATTTCCCAGCCAATATCGATACCCAATTCAGTTATTGGCCAACGTGCATTTAAAAGTCTTCCCGCAAAAAAAACAGAGTTTTCTAAAGCTATAGAATTTGTATATTCTTGAAAAGAGTATTGAACTAAATAAAATGTGCTTAACGGGTCTCTCATCAAAGAATTAATTATTGGTTGTCTAAATACATCCACTTCCACATAATCATTCCTCAAACTCAAATCCTCTTTAGTCAGCTTCATACATTTCAAAGCCAAAGAGAGAGCCGAATCAAGTTTGGTTTGTTCAAATTGGGAAAAAGAAATCTCACAGCAGATGAAACCGATTAAGCAGAATAGAATCAAGATAATTTTTCGCATAACCAAACCAAGCTACCATATCCCCAGTGAAGTTGTCAATCACATTTTTACATATTCCCTCTCCTTTAAGGGGAGAGGTCAGTTGTAGCGGTGCGATTCATCGCACAAACTGTAACGCCCCGATTTATCGGGGCGTACGTCCCGTGTCCCTACGGGATACTGTAAGTGTAAAACGGGACGTTACATTTTTTTGTATCGGGGTCGGATAAATCCGACCGCTACATTCTCCAAATAAAAAAGGTCGGGTTCTTTACCCGACCTACGAATTTTGATTTTGTTATTTCGTGCTTTTCGTAATTTCGCGCCTTCGTGTTTCCGAATTACTTCACATCAGATTATACTTCGCCATCCGGTCACGCAAAGTATTGCGGGATAAACCCATCATCTTGGAAGATTTCAGCTGGTTACCTTTGTTATGCTTCAAAATCTTTTCCAGCACCGCTTTTTCCAGAGCCGCCAGAAGATGCTCATAAATAAACCCCTGCGAATTATTCACCACCCGGGCAAAAATCGGCTCCAAAACCTCGGCAAAAATTTTGTAGTAATCATTCTGCACCTTTTCATAATCAAAGGAAACCTTATCTTTGGTATCCGCGAAAATCGGAAAATGCTCCGGCAGCAGAATCTCTCCCTTAGCCATCACCACCGCGGTATGAATATTATTTTCCAATTCTCTGACGTTGCCGGGCCAGGGGTATTTCACTAAAAGCTCCAGAGCATCCCGGGAAATCGATTTAATCTCTTTTTGATTGACCTTGGTATAACGTTTCAGAAAATAACCGGCCAAAAGCGGGATATCGGTTTTTCTTTCTCTTAAGGGAGGCAGATAAATGGAAACCACTTTCAATCGGTAAAACAGATCTACCCTGAATTTCCCGTCTTTGATTAAATCCACCAGTGATTTACTGGAGGAGGCGATGATGCGGACGTCGGCTTTAATACTTTCCTCTCCCCCGTTTCTTTCGAACTCCTGCTCATTTAAAATTTTCAAAATTCGGTTCTGAATTGAGACCGAGGTATCCGCAATTTCGTCTAAGAAAATAGTGCCCCCCTGGGCTTGCTCGAATTTTCCTATTTTGCGCGAATAAGCCGAAGCGGTAGCTCCTTTTTCATGACCGAATAGCTCCGACTCCAAAACTACTTCCGGTAGAGAAGAGCAGTTGATGGAAACAAAAGGTTTATCCCTGCGGCTGGAGTTGTGGTAAATGGCTTTGGCCACCATCTCTTTGCCGGTGCCGGATTCTCCTAAAATCAAAATGGGGGTATCGGTCTTGGCTAACTGTCCGATTAATTTGGCGATCTCCACCACTTCCGGCGACTTCCCGATTATCTCATCTGCTTCCACGGTAGTATCAACCGGCTTGGGATAACTGATGGGCACAGAACTATGGTCCGACAGGGCTTTTTTGATTTCCCCGGAAAGTTTTTCTAAGCTGAAGGGCTTGGTTATAAACTCATAAGCCCCTTCTTTCATGGCTTCGATGGCGGTCTGGGTGGAAATGTAACCCGTCAGTATTATGACCGGCAGTTTGGTATTCTGCTCTTTGATTTTCTTCAAAACTTCCAGCCCCGACAAGTCCGGAAGATTGACATCTAAAAGCACTAAATCCGGTTTTATCTGGGGTAAAGAAGCCAGAGCTTTGGCCCCCTCGGTAAAGGCATGAAACCGATAATCCCGGTTAAAAAACTCGGATATATTTTTGGCTATTTCCTGGTCATCTTCGATTAGGCATATATTGTGCATAGACCCTTTTTCTCTTTTTATGGTGAGTTCATCGAACCATACTATTTAATCGGAAAATTTCCAGATTATATGAGAAGAATAATGAGTCGAAAAATCATTTTCTTTAGGCCGAAAGTGAAGCATTTTGCAACTTGTTAGGTGAGGGGCTTTCCCCATTATGAGCTATAAATCTTTTTGACGTCGGAATTTCCTGGAAAAGTGAGGGCTGTAAGTGCCTGAAATTACCGGCTCTTTGACATTATCTGCCGAGATGAGTGACAGTTTCTGAGGAAAATTTGGACTTAAAATTTTAGAACTGAAGTAAACTTTAGAATTTTACTTCTGCCAAGAGCTATCACAATTTATTACCAGCATAAAAAAATTGAGCCCGCCGTAGGCGGGCTCAATTTGGGCCGCAATGAAAAAAACGAGAGGGGGTTTTTCTTAATTGAAGACTGCTTTGTCGAAAAAGCGCTGTTTGACAGATTTTACCAAAATCTTGAAGTCCTGCTCCAGGCTGTAATTATAAACATA
>JBIOYE010000196.1:0-6542 GCA_044870015.1 Candidatus Zixiibacteriota bacterium | reverse complement strand
AAAACCGGATGTCCCAAATAAGCTAAATGCACCCTAATCTGATGGGTCCGCCCGGTTTTTAGTTTCAACTGCAATAAATCACTTATTGGAAAAGATTTTAGGACCTTGAATTCTGTCCAGGCCTCTCTGCTTTTGACTTTAGTTACCGCCATCTTCTTTCTGTCTTTAGGAGAACGCCCGATCGGTTCCTGAATAGAGCCAGATTTTTTAGATAGATTCCCGCAAATTATGGCTACATATTCACGGTATAAGGTTTTGTCTTTCAACTGTTCAGATAATTTTAAATGCGCCGAATCATTTTTAGCTACTACCAAAAGTCCAGAGGTAAGTTTATCCAACCTGTGAACAATTCCCGGACGCAAAACTCCTCCGATTCCGGAAAGATTTTTACAATGATAAAGTAAGGCATTTACCAAAGTCCCGGAATAATTTCCGGCTGCCGGATGAACCACCATACTGGCCGGTTTATTGACCACCAGTAAATGGTCATCTTCATAGATAATTTCTAATGGAATATTTTCCGCTAGGATTTTCGATTCCTGCAGAGGAGGGATTTCAATGGTTATTTTTTCACCGCTTCTGACTTTATGGCTGGCTTTGGCAGGTGAGCCGTTGACCAGTATTTTTCCGACTTCGATCAGTTTCTGAATTCGGCTGCGGGTTAAATCTAAACTCTGACCTGAAAGAAAGATATCTAAGCGGGTTCCCTCTTTTTCTTTGGGGACTGAAATTTCAAATTTGGGGCTGGACATTTTCAACTGCTGTTTCAGGCGGTTTTTTCTTGGTCAGAAACATCTGCAGAATAATCAGAATAGCTCCGCAAGTCACGGAGCTGTCCGCTATATTAAAGACCGGCCAACGGTCCAGATAAAAGCCGGGGAAGTTAATGAATCCCAATTTAAATTCAGGGATGGAGATATTAAAAAAATCAAAATCTAAAAAATCTACCACCTGGCCGAATCTGAAGCGGTCGACTAAATTTCCCATGGCACCACCTAAGATTAAAGCCAAGCCGGTTCTGATTAAAACCTGCTCCTTTTTGGTCTGAAAGAAAAAAATGAAGGTTAAAATGATAGCCATCAAAGATAGAATAGTATAAAGATTATTACCTCCCAGCTTTGTCCCAAAAGCTCCCCCGGGATTTAAAATATAGGTAATCTTAAAGAATTCACCTAATACGGGGATAGATTGCCCCAAAAATAAGGAGTGATAGATTATAGTTTTGCTGAGCTGGTCTAAGAAAATTACTAAGAAGGTTATACCGAAGAAAGAGACTGGTTGGCTAAATAACTTTTTTGACACAAACCCTTACTGAGTTTCACCGATGGTGCTTTTTTCCTCTTTTTCTTTGCAGTTAATGCACAAGCGGGCATGGGGGACCGCCTCCAATCTGGCGGTGGAGATTTCCTCCCCGCATTCCTGACATTTGCCGAAAGTTTTATCCTTGATTCTACGCAGGGCTTCATCGATATGATACAAAAGGCGCCCGGATTTGGAAGCCAAAAGAAAAGCTTTCTCCCGCTCTTCGGCATCGGTACCCTGGTCGGCCATATGGTAAGAGTAGCCGGAAAGATCCCCGGAAGAATCTTTGGTGGTCGTATCCAAAACGTTTTTCTTCAGAAGTCCCAATTCTCCCAATATCTCACCCCGTTTGGCCAAGAGCAGCTGTTCATATTTTTCCAAATCCTTTTTTTTCATCACCAGCCTCCTCTAAAAAGCCGCCCTTTATAACTTTTGCAAACCAATGTAAGCTTTTTCTCCGTTGATATCCCACAATTTGAAGTCTCTTTCCTCATCCTGTAAAATAATTTCATCGGCCAAGGTCTCTTTTTGAATATAATCTTTAAAACTTGTGACCGCCTTTTTTAATCTGTCAGATACCTGCATGGTAATTTTAATCCGGTCGGTAACCTGAAACCCGGACTCTTTTCTCTGGGTCTGAATTTTATTAACCAGCTCCCGGGCAAATCCTTCATTTTTTAACTCCTCTGTCAGGGCCAGTTTCAAAGCCACCTGATACCCGTTTTCAGTCTCCACCGCAAACCCTTCCACCGGATTTTCCACAACCTCCAGGTCAAAGGTCTCTAAAGTTACAGTGTCGTTTTCAATTTGTAAAGTGATTTTTCCATTTTTTTTCAGGTTCTCAATCTCGACCGGGCTCAGAGCCGAGATGCGGTTAGCCACCTTGCTTACCTTAGCCCCGAACTTCGGTCCCAAATTGGCAAAATTGGGCTTGGCCTGATAAGTGACCAGACTGGTATTCTTGTCCAGAAAATTCACCTTCTTGACATTGATTTCCTCGGCTATCAAATAGGTAAGGTCTTGAACGGTTTTGATTTTTTCACTGTCCGGCAAAACCACCAACATTTCCTCTAAGGGTTGCCTGACTTTTACTTTGGCTTTGTTACGGCAAGCCCGGCCCAATGTCACAATTTTGATTAAATCTTCCATTTTTTCTTCCAGAGCCGAATCGATATACTTGGTTTCGGCTTGGGGGAATTTATCCAGATGCACACTTCGGGGAGAACCGGGCATTGCCTTGGCTACCAACTCCTGGTAAATTTTATCCGAAGTAAAAGGGATGTAAGGAGCGGATAATTTACAAACTGTGACCAGAGCTTCCCACAAGGTCTGATAAGCGGATAATTTATCCTTATCTTCTTTGGATTTCCAAAATCTGCGGCGGTTTCTTCTGACATACCAGTTGGATAAATCATCCATTACAAAATCAGAAATCCAGCGGGCCACTCTGGTCAGCTCATATTCTTCCAAAGATTGATTAACTCTTTGCACCAAAGAATTTAATTTAGAAACCAGCCAGCGGTCGATCTCCGGTCTTTCTGTGACCGTAATTTCCACTTGATTGGGTTTGAACTTATCGATATTGGCATATAAGGCCCAGAAGGAATAGGTATTAACCAGAGTCCCTAAAAATTTGCTGATGACTTCTGTAACACCCTGTGGGTCAAACTTGGTGGGAATCCAGGGCTGGCTGACCGAAAGTAAATACCATCTTAGGGCATCAGCTCCGACTTTATTTAAAATCTCCTCGGGTTGGACCACGTTCCCCTTGGATTTGCTCATCTTCTGGCCGAATTTATCCTGAATAAATTCGATTACGATAACATTTTTATAAGCGGGCTGGTCGGACAGGAAGGTAGAAATGGCTAGCAAGGAATAAAACCAGCCCCGGGTCTGGTCAATAGCTTCGGAGATGAAATCAGCCGGGAAATTTTTCTCGAATCGGTCTTTATTTTCAAAAGGATAATGCCACTGAGCATACGGCATAGCCCCGGAGTCAAACCAGACATCGATTACTTCCGGTGTTCTGACCATTTTACCCTTGCACTTCTCACATTTCAAGCTGATTTGGTCCACATAGGGTTTGTGCAAATCTAAATCCTTGGGAATGTTCTCACCCAATTTCCGCAATTCAGCTATACTCCCGATAGACTTTTCAGCTTGACATTTCTCACAGACCCAGATATTCAAGGGGGTTCCCCAGAATCTCTCTCTGGATAAAGACCAGTCTACGTTATTTTCCAGCCATTCCCCGAAACGGCCTTTGCCTACTTCAGACGGCACCCAGTTAATCTGATTATTGTTTTTAATCAGCTTATCTTTGTAAGCGGTGGTCTTAATGTACCAGGATTTTCGGGCATAATAAATCAAGGGAGTATCGCATCTCCAGCAGAAAGGATAACTGTGCAGATATTTATCTTCTTTATAAAGTAATCCCCTTTTTTTTAAATCCTGGGTAATCAGAGGGTCGGCATCCTTGATAAACATCCCTTTCCAGGGTGTTACTTCCGCCGTAAATTTTCCGGCATCATCAATCGGCTGGGGCTTGGGTAGATTATACTCTTGACCTAAATTGTAATCATCAGCCCCGAAAGCTGGCGCGATATGCACAATCCCGGTCCCTTCTTCCAAACTGACAAAATCAGCTACGGTGGTGTAATAGGCCGGCTTGTCAACTTTAACAAAAGTAAATAACGGGTTATATTTGGTCTTCTCCAAATTTCTGCCTTTAAACTCTTTTTCAATTTTATAATCTCCTTTTAAAACTTCCAGACGATTCTTAGCTAAAATTAAGTTCTCATTATTGTGAGAAACTTCCACATAGGTGGTTTCTGGATTCAAAGCCAAGGAGACATTGGAGATCAAAGTCCAGGGGGTGGTGGTCCAAACCAGAAAGTAAGTGTTTGCTTCATCTTTCAATTCCACTTTGACAAAAACCGAAGGGTCTTCCACCTGGTCATATCCCAAAGCCACTTCGTGGCTGGATAAACCGGTCCCACAGCGGGGACACCAGGGGACGATTTTGTCCCCTCTGTAAATCATTCCTTTTTTGTGATATTCGGATAAAATCCACCAGATGGTTTCAATATATTCGTTGGAGCAGGTGATGTAAGCATCCTCCAGATCCAGCCAGTAGCCGATTCGTTCGGTCAGCCAGTCCCAGTCTTTTTTATACTTAAAAACCGATTCTTTACACTTCTGGTTGAACTTGGCAATCCCGTATTCGATAATTTTGGCTTTATTTTCTAATTTCAGCTCTTTTTCAACTTCCAGTTCCACCGGCAGTCCGTGGGTATCCCAGCCGGCTTTTCTTTCCACCAGAAACCCCTGCATGGTTTTGTATCTGCAGACTAAGTCTTTGATGGTGCGGGAAATTACGTGATGGATTCCGGGCCTTCCGTTAGCCGTAGGCGGACCTTCGTAAAAAACAAAACGAGGGGAATCTTTCCTGATTTCCAGCGACTTCTCAAAGATTTTATTTTCTTTCCAGAATTTCAAAATCTCCTCTTCTAATTCCGGAAAAGAGAATTTTTTACCGAATTCCTGATACATAAATAATTATACGTTTAGGGTGAGCTTATTCACTCTGACATATCGGTTTATCCGGTAGGGGAACGAGTCGAACCATTAGAGATTGATTTTTTCAACAACTTCTGAGATGAGCTGCCTTAGAAGCGGTTCTGATTTATTGGCGCAGGCGATGATTTCTTCCAAGCTGGTAGGTTTTAAAGCATCCGGCAGCCCCATATCCGTGATAATAGAAAATCCCAAAACTTTGGTTCCCTGATGCCGGGCTACAATCACCTCGGGAACTGTCGACATCCCCACCACATCCCCCCCGATAATTCTCAAGAACCGGTATTCAGCGGCGGTCTCCAGGTTCGGTCCGGAAACCGAAACATAAACTCCCCGGTTCAGTTTTATTCCCAAATTCAAAGCCACAGATTCAGCCAGTTGGATTAACTCTTTGTCATAGCAATTATACATATCCGGAAAACGGGGTCCCAAAGTTTCATCATTGGGTCCAATCAAAGGATTAGCGCCCTGCAGATTGATATGGTCGGTTATGAGCATCAAATCCCCGGACCTAAATTGAGGGTTTAAGCCGCCGCAGGCATTGGAGACAATCAAGATTTTAATTCCCAGAGCTTTCATAATCCGCACCGGAAAAGTGACCTGCTGCATCGAGTACCCTTCGTAATAATGAAATCTCCCCTGCATAGCCACCACTTTTTTTCCACTCAAATCCCCGAATAAAAGCTTTCCGGCATGGCTTTCCACAGTGGAAACCGGGAAATTAGGAATAGTCTCATATCCCACCGTGGTCTCCAATTTTATTCCGGAAGCCAGAGAACCCAAACCGGTTCCCAGAATAATTCCAACCCGGGGTTCTGATTTGGTTTTGCTGCGGATGAAAGTGACAGCTTCGGTAATCTGCTGCTTCAAATTGGGAGTAGACATAGCTAGATTTCCGTATCCGGCAGGTCCTCTTTTTCCACCCTTTCTAAGTCGGTGAAGGTCTGCTCCACGATTTTTTCGATTTTTTTATCCTGGGCAAAATTGTCCAGAAGGTTGTCCTGGTTATCCAAAAAGGCCTTAAAGTGAGTCAGAAACTCCTGTTTCAATTCCTGCAGGCGGGTTATTTTTTGTTTCAAAGTGTAGACTTCCTTTTCGGCCTCTTTTAATATCTGCTCTTTTTGGACCTGGGCTTCTCTTAAAATCAGCTGGCTTTCTTTTTGAGTCGCCAGCTTGGCTTCATCCAAGGATTTTTGCACGGTTACCAGGGTATTTTGCCAGGATTCCTCCATCTTTTTGTAATTTTCCAAACTCTCTTCTAACTCCTTGATTTTTTCCTGCAGGCCGTTATTTATCCCCAACAACTGCTCAAACTCCTCCGCCACAATTTCCAGAAAGGCGGAGACTTCCAGCTTATCAAAACCTCTGAAAGCTTTGCTGAATTCCTGTTTTTTGATGTCCAGAGCTGTCAGCTTCATATCTCAATTCCTGGGGCCGAAAATGGCAGTCCCGATTCTCAACATATTGGACCCTTCTTCGATAGCTTCTTCGAAATCAGAGCTCATTCCCATAGATAAATATTCTAAATGTAAATTAGGTATTTTTACTCTTTCTAATTTTTCATAAATTACTCTTAGCTGCCGGAACGCCTGGCGAACTTTTTGCTTATCCTTACTTACAGGTGCGACGGTCATTAAACCTTTAATCCTTAAATTCTCCAGCTT
>JBIOYE010000195.1:0-4425 GCA_044870015.1 Candidatus Zixiibacteriota bacterium | reverse complement strand
ATTTTCCCGATTTTATGCAGGGTTCCAACCCGGTTCAAAGGCAATCTGACGATACGGGACTGCTCGGCCAATGCCTGCAAAATAGCTTGTCTGATCCACCACACCGCATAAGAGATGAATTTAAACCCCCGGGTCTCATCAAATCTTTTGGCCGCTTTGATTAAACCGATATTCCCTTCGTTGATTAAATCAGCTAAGGAAAGCCCCTGGTTTTGATACTGCTTGGCCACGCTGACTACAAACCGCAGATTGGCTTTGGTCAATTTTTCCAGGGCAATCTGGTCTCCCAGCCGGATTCTCTTGGCTAACAGCACCTCTTCGGCAGCTGTAATTAAGGGAGTCTGGCCAATTTCCTTTAAATAAAGGTCTAAAGACCTTTCCTCACCCCGATATTTTTTGAACGGTTTGCTCAACTTCTCCCTCCTGGGTTTTATTCCGGTTTAATAGCCAGAAATACGGTGTTTCCCGGCTCTCCGCGGCTTACCACAAAGGCAATGGCTTTTTCTCGTTTTTTCAAAGTGTTTATAATCTTCTTGTATTCTTCGATGCTGGTTACTTTTTTCCCGTCCACTTTCATCATAATATCTCCCATCTGAATCCCTTTTTCATCGGCCGGGCTGCCTGGTTCCAGGTTGGTTACTATCACTCCAGTTCGGTATTTGACACCGTAATATTCAGCCAAATCTTTGGTAGCCGTAGCCACGCTCACCCCCAGCCAGCTTTCCTCTTCTGCAGAATCTCCCTCCGGGGCTTGGGAAACGGTAATCGGTCTTTCCTTCAGTTGAGTTTGGAGAGTCATGGTTTTTCCGTCCCGCAAAACTTCCAGGTTGACTTTACTGCCGGGAGAGGCTTCTGCCACCATAAATCGGAATTGGTCGGCTCCACTCACCTTATTCCCGTTGAATTTTAAGATTACATCCCCCTCTTTCAAACCGGCTTTATCTGCCGGTGTGCTCGCCTCCACCTTTTGCACTAAGACGCCCTCGGTAGAGGTCAAATTCAGGGATTCAGCTAAATCCCTGTCGATATCAGCCGGGCTGATTCCCAGATAACCGCGGGCAACCTTTCCTTTCCCCATCAGGTCCGGAAGGATCTGCTTGACTGTATTAATAGGAATAGCAAAACCTATGCCGATGTTCCCGCCGGAAGGGCTGGTAATAGCGGCATTAATACCGATTACTTCCCCTTTGATACTGACCAAAGGACCCCCGGAATTCCCCGGGTTGATGGAGGCATCGGTCTGGATGTAGTTTTGAAAAGCCGGCGTGTCACCTTCCCCGAAGTACAACCCTTTACGCCCTTTGGCACTGATGACACCCACGGTTACGGTTCGGTCTAAGCCGTATTGAGGAAAAGGATTACCGATGGCTACCGACCATTCTCCCACCCGCAGTTCATCGGAATCCCCTAATTCTACTGCTGGCAGGTCTTTTTTAGCATTGATTTTCAGGACTGCAACATCAGTTTCCCGGTCCCGCCCTATCACTTCAGCTTTGTATTCGGAGCCGTCCGCCAATTTGACCGTAATTTTTTCCGCCACTTTCCCGTCTCCGCCTCGGGAAATAACGTGATTGCAGGTCAGGATATAGCCATCTTTTTTAAAGATAAATCCGGAACCCAAACTTTTGCTTTCGAATTTTCTAGGTGTCTTGGGAGCAGGGTAGCCGAAAAATCGTCTGAAAAAATCATCGTCGAAGGGAAAATATCGGTCCTGGTTATCAACTTCTTCCTGTCTTTTGGCGCTGATGTTAACCACGGCCGGACTGACATTTTCTGCTACCGCCACAAAAGGGCTGCCGTTTTCATAAAACGCGGCAGATTTACCCAGGGTGCCGGCAGTATTCTGAGCTTTGGATGCCGCAGAAAAATCCAAGTTGGAAGCAATGATTATTCCCATTAAAGTGAAGACCAAAAATATAAATCCCCAACTGAATAACTTCTTTACCGAAAAGGACTTAAACATATCAAACCTCCTTAAAGATATTTTTTAGGTTAGAATATAATTCGGGCAGGCAACTGATTGAATTTTTGGTAATCCGAATTAAAATCGTTTTGCTTTGCTTCATCTAGACTACAATATACGAAATTTTGCTCATTTTGTTAGCCATTCTTTCAAAAATTTGTTATATTTAAAGAACCCAAGACGGTATTTTTTGACATATACGCTGAAGATTGGACACAGTTTCAAAAGAATAGTTTAAAAATTTGAAATGTGGCTGTTCCAAATAAATCCCAGAGATATAGCGTTACTAACTAATGGAAAAACGGGTGTTGCCGAAACTAATTTTAATGGCTTAAGCCATGGTGTCCCTCGTTTCTCTCGGGATGCTGTCCCTACTAAAGTATGGGATGCTATGAGCGTAGGCGTAACCAAAAAGAGGAACCATGTTAAAAAAAATTTCGACTCTGATTTTAGCTTTATTTATTTTGTTAAGCTTCTCCAGCTTGCCGGCCAAAAGCAAACCGGCTGAAGTGTTAAAGCTTTTTGAGGACCTGCAGCAGGTAATTATTTCAATTTCCAAATCCATTCAACCTGCGGTGGTCCATATAGAAGTGGTGCATAAAATCAATGATTTGAAATATAAATCTCTGGCCAGCGGGCTAATCATTGATGACAAAGGATATGTTTTGACCAACGAACACGTGGTGGATAAAGCTATTTCAGTGATGGTGACTTTGTCCAGTAAATTGGAATATCAGGCCCAGGTGATTGGAACGGATAAACAGACCGATCTGGCGCTTTTGAAAATTGAGCCCAAAGAAAAACTGAAGGTAGCCCAGATGGGCAACTCCGACAAAGTTGAGGTAGGGGAATGGGTAATCGCGGTGGGGAATCCTTATGGGTTTGACCGGACTGTCTCATTTGGAATTATCAGCGGCAAGGGCCGGGTTCTGCCCAATTTACCTATCGAGACCCCTTTGATAAATGATTTCATACAGACCGACGCAGCCATTGACCCGGGCTCTTCCGGCGGTCCTCTGGTAAATTTGAAGGGGGAAGTTATCGGGATTAATTCGATTGGCTTCGGCAGAGCGCAGGGATTTACTATACCAATCAATATGGCCAAAGAGGTAAATCAGAAACTTCTGGCTTCCGGAAAAATTAACCGGGGTTGGCTGGGAGTAGTGCTGCAGCCCTTGAACCGGGAATATGCTTCCTACTACAACAGTCCGGATTTGCAGGGAGTTATCATAAGTGATATTTTACCTAATTCCCCGGCAGCCAAAGCCGAGCTTTCTCCCGGCGATATTATTTTAGAGTACAACCGCCAGAAGGTCGAAGCCGAAAAGGGAGAGGATCTGAACCGTTTTTCAATGATGGTCTCCCAAACTCCGCTGGGACAGGAAGTCCCCATTAAAATATTGAGGGATAACCAGGTCAAAGAGGTCAAAGTCAATATTACTGAACAGCCCAAAGTGGACGCGGAGGAGTTTGAAGCCGGTTGGGGATTTACGGTGAAAGAGATTACTGAAAACATGTTCCGGCAGAGGATGCTGGATGATAAAGAAGGTGTTCTGGTTTCCTTTGTGGATGTAGCCGGTCCAGCCAGTCAGGGGGAACTGGATGAAGGAGATATTATTATTAAAGTGGATGCCCTGCCCATCAAGACCTTGGATGATTTCAAAAAAGCCGTTTCCACGGTCAAAGATAAAAAGCATATCATGCTGGTGATAAGACGAGGAAAAGATCAGAGATTTATATTGATTTCACCGGAAGTAAAAACAGAAAAATCAGAGAAAACTTCGGATTGATTATTTCTTTTCGATAAGATAAAGCTTGCTTTCCATTTCCTTCAGAGGAATTACTATTCCAAGGCTTAAGTCTTTGACTTTGGTTTTGATTGTCTCGTCTGTGAAAAGCTCCTGCAGTTGAACTTTTCCACCTTTGATGCCTAATTTTTTGCAGTTTAAACTCAAGATTACCGGCTTAGTCGAATTTATGCTTTGCCAAAAACTTCCCCGGGGATTAAAAAGGTGGATAAGAATGCTTTTATTTACCTTTTGGGCTATGACTTCAATTTGAGGGTCACTGGTGTGGGCAACGGAATTAATTTTAAATTCCTGGAAAAGTTTTTCTAAAAATAAAAGCTTGGCGGGATTTAAGTCGCTGGCAAGGTCAAAGCTACAAAAAAGAATTTTACCCTTACCATAAGAACAAGATACTCCCACACACTTCCGCTTCTGCCAGGCGATTTCTTTACTCCTGCTCCCGCTTCTCTTGATGTCGGCAAAAATATAAGCTTTAAATTTTTCACTGAAGTCGGTTTCAATCTCATCTATTATGCCGGAAAACTTGGTTTTAATCTTCAGGGCTTTATAAAGCAGATTAGATTTCTTGAAATTCAAGTCCCATTCCGGCAAAAGACCGAAGCAAATTACAGTCTTGCCGGAGCGGGCCAGGGACAAAATATTTTCCTGGGCGGT
>JBIOYE010000194.1:0-8706 GCA_044870015.1 Candidatus Zixiibacteriota bacterium | reverse complement strand
CATAATCATGGAAGGAATCAGATATCCGTGCAAATCCGGATTATCAAAAATAAATTCATCGGCTAAAAAAGCGGTGATTAAACAATTTCCCAGAATCAGCCATAAACTGAACCAAAACCAGGTTTTGTTTTTTTGATAAAAGTAAAACAGACCTATAAAAGCCAGAATCACAACCACAAAACTTAACTGGTCGGTCATCAGGTTTACAGTTCCAAAAAATTTGGACCAAAAAGGTGTGCCGGATTCAAGCCCCATTTTTTGCAGCGATTCCAAAGCAAAAACCGATTTGAGCAGTTGGTTTAAATCGGCCGGATTCCCCCAGTTGAAAGCCGGGCCGGTTGCAGACCGGACTGGTAAATATAGATAGACAGAAATTCCCAAAATAAAACTTAATATGGCAGTGAACAGAACTCCCGGATTAAGAAATTTTCTCAAACTGGAATTTACAAGTAAATAGACCAAAGCCGGCAGGGCAGAAAACAGGATGGCGTAATGGTTGCCAAAACCCAAGCCCAAAATGAAACAAAAGAGTAGGAAATATTTTGTATTTTTGGCTGTAACTCGAGTTTTGGCCGACTCTTGTAACTTCAGAGCCAAGAGTAATAAAGTTAAAAAAATGAAAGTTCCCAAAGTGTAAACTTCGGCCCGGACCGCCTGAATCCAGAAAGAGTAGGTGAATCCCGCCAAAGTAACGGAGAGTATGGAGATGAAATAAAATAATCCATCCGAAATTTTAACCTTAGAAAAAAATCTTTCCCTTAGTTCCTTCACAATCAGAAAGAGCATCGCTAATGATAGAGAAGCTAAAAGCCCGGAAAAAAGATTAACTTTGAAAGTTAAAGTACCAAGTGGTAGAAATGAAAAGAATTTTGCCAACAGGATGTAAATCGGAAAACCGGGGCGGTGAGCGATCCCCAGAGTAGAAACTGATGCAATCAGCTCTCCAGAATCCCACCAAAAGACACCTCTGGCTGAAGTCACCCAGTATGCCAGAAAAGAGCCAGAGAAAATAAGTGCTAAAATTCCCCAGGTATAATCTTTTTGTTTTTTTCTCATTTTTCTTTCAAACCATACCTTTCTATTTTTCTATATAAGGTGGAATTGTCAATCCCCAGAATCGAGGCGGCTTTGGACTTATTCCAGCCGGTCTGATTCAGAACCCAGAAGATATAAGATTTTTCAATCTCCTCTAAGGGAGGAGTCAGGGCACCTGTTTCACTCACTATCGGTGCCGGACTCTTTTCCCTGATTTTACCGGGAAAATCTTCGGGACGGATGGTCTCTCCTTTCGCCAGAACCACGGCGCTTTCCAGGCTGTTTTCCAGCTCCCGGACATTGCCGGGCCAGGGGTATTCGGATAAAATCTCCAGAGTTTCGGAAGCCAGCTTTTTCTCTTTAACATTTAACTGCTGGCAATATTTCTGGATGAAATAATGGCTCAAGAGAGGAATATCTTCCTTACGGTTTCGCAAGGGTGGCAGGTCAATTAAAATAACATTCAGACGGTAAAACAAATCAGCCCGAAACTTTCCGTTTTTTACCTCTTCTTCCAGATTTGAATTAGTAGCGGCAATCAGCCGCACATCGACCGGAATTTTTTTAGTCCCCCCGACGGGCGTAATCTCCTTCTCCTCCAAAGCCCGCAGAAGCTTTACCTGAATTGCCGGCGAGGTCTCCCCTACCTCGTCTAAAAAGAAAGTGCCGCCGTCCGCAACCTTAAAAAGCCCTTCTTTATCTTTGATGGCGCCGGTGAAAGAACCCTTGACATGCCCGAAAAGCTCTGATTCAAGCAAGCTTTCGGGTAGAGCCGCACAGTTGATGGATATAAAGGATTTTCCAGTGCGGGGACTGTGAATATGAATGGCTTTAGCCACCAATTCTTTTCCGGTTCCGCTTTCTCCCTGAATTAGAACCGTGCTTTCCGAGGCCGCTACTTTCAAAGCCAGCTCCTTCATCTTCACAATTTCCGGAGATTTTCCAATGAAGTTTTCAAATCCCAGCTCTTTTTTCAGCTGGCTTTTGAGCTGTAAATTCTCCTGCGTCAACCTTTTTTGGTCCAGAGATTTTTTGATGGTAAGTTTAATTTCATCTACTTTAAAGGGTTTGGTGATATAGTCAAAAGCTCCTTTTTTCATGGCATCAATGGCGGTGTCAACTGAAGCAAAAGCGGTCATCACAATGAAGCTCAAATCGGGGTCGATATTTCTCACTTCGGATAGGAGCTTGATTCCGTCCATCTTGGGCATCATCAGATCGGCAATGACCAGATCGAATCTTTTATTTTTTAATTCCTGTAACGCTTCGGAACCGGACTGAACCGCAGTAACCTCATACCCCTCCTTAGAAAGCATAATCTGCATGAACTTGCCCATGGATTCTTCGTCATCCACCACTATGATTTTCGGTTTTTCCATTTTCAGCTCTAAGATTTTGAGTATTGCATTTTGCAATACATCAAAGATATCGGCAGTGAGCAGGAAATTATACAGGGGTAAAAAGTTACTTAGGTGACTTACCGAACGAAAATGACAGTTGGTAGCCGCAACCTTTAGGTTGCGTTATAATAGCGCGGGCTGAAGCCCGCGGCTACCGAAAAATATGAAGGAAATAAATCGATACTCAGCGTTTCTCTAAAACTAATTTTCCGGTGTTTTTCTCAATCGGGGTGGGGTACTTGCCGGTAAAGCAGGCGGTACAGAAATTATCTTTGCTGGTCAAACTGGATGTGGAAAGCATCCCTTCTACGGAGAGATAACCCAGAGAATCTGCTCCCAGATGTTTTCTAATTTGTTCTACTGATTTATTGGAACCGATTAGCTCTTCTTTGGTAGGCATATCGATGCCGTAAAAACAGGGAGATTTGATGGGGGGCGAACTGACTCTGAAATGAACCTCTTGGGCCCCGGCTTTTTTCAGCATCTTGACTAATTTTCTGCTGGTAGTTCCGCGAACGATAGAGTCATCCACCACCACCACTTTTTTGTTTCTCAAAACCCCCTTGACCGGATTATACTTAATTTTAGCATCAAAGTCCCTGATTCGCTGGTCCGGATGAATAAAAGTCCGGCCTATATAATGATTGCGAATTAAACCGATCTCATTTTTGATCCCGGAACCCTCGGAGTAACCTAAAGTAGCTGTGTTAGACGAGTCCGGCACGGAAATGACAATGTCTGCGTCAGCAGGTTTTTCTTCCGCTAATTTTTTACCCAATCTTCTACGAATTTTATCCACGTTTTCACCAAAGATTTTGGAGTCCGGGCGGGCGAAATAAATGAATTCAAAAATACAGAAAGCATGTTTTTGTTTAGGAAATGGAGAGATTGATTTTAACCCCTTGGAGGCGATGCTTAGAATTTCTCCGGGATAAACATCCCGCACATATTTAGCCCCTATCAAATCAAAGGCACAGGTCTCGGAAGCCACAACCCAGGCTCTTCCCAATCGCCCTAATGCCAAGGGCCTGAAACCCTTGGGGTCACGGGCGGCTATCAATTGATTGTCAGTTATGAATAACAGCGAATAAGCTCCCTGAACATGTGACAAAGCGTCAGTAATTTTTTCCACCAGAGTATTCTTGTTCGACTGGGCTACCAAGTGTAAAATAATCTCACTGTCCGAAGTGGATTGAAAAATGGACCCCTTTTTTTCCATCTTGCTTCTTAAAGTAAAGGCATTGGTCAAATTGCCGTTGTGAGCCAAGGCCAACTGGCCATCTTTGTAGGTGATCAGAATCGGCTGGGTATTGACCAGAGAAGAAGAGCCGGTGGTAGAATACCGATTATGTCCGATAGCCCGGTCGCCCTTCAGATTGGATAATATTTGCTGACTGTTGAAAACATCATTGACTAATCCCAGCCCTTTGTAGTGGTAGATCCTTTCTCCGTCCGAAGAGACAATTCCGGCCCCCTCCTGGCCTCTGTGCTGGAGGGCGTAAAGCCCCAGATAGGTCAACTCTGAAGCTTTGCGAGCACCAAAAATCCCAAAAAGCCCGCAAAACTCTTTGATTTGTGGTTTGACTGTCATTTTTCTCTTGTATAATTAATACTGTCAATCTTACTAAATTAATTGACCTTTGTCAACAAATCTATTTGCAGTATGTATGTAAAGAATTGCACATCAGACTTAAAGTAATACTTTAATGGATTTCTCATGATGGCTTCCTTGATTAACGGGCTTTTTTAGGAGAATTATATCTTATTAAGTCTTAAAGAGTTAAGCCTCAAATTTACCTGTTCCGCTGTGCCAGCCTGCGGGCTCACCACCACCCGAAACTTGGCCAGTTCAAGGCATATTTCTTGCTCAATTAAAGGGGGGATTTATATTATAAGTTGGAGGTTGGGGTTCTTAATAGAGTAGTATATCAAATTTATGGACATAAATAAAGCTTACCAGCAGTTTGCCCTCCTGCGTTCCCTGATTTTAAAGACCAATTCGGCTTTTAAACTACAGGATTTAATCCAGGAAGCTCTGGAAAAAAGCTGTGAGATTTTGAATTTGCTGGCCGGCTCAATTTCCCTGTGGGAGCTTAAAACCAAAGAACCCTCTTTCAGAGTAGCTTATGGAACAGAGGAGCATAAAAGATTCTTAGAAGAGCTGGAGAGAAATCTTTTGAATCAGGTCTGGAAAGGTTATCAGCTGCAAAACTTATATCTGAATGTCGAAAAAGAAGCAGTGCCTCTGCCGGTGACCTTGTCTCTTTTTTCTTATCCGATTAAAGCAGAAAAGGAAATTATCGGGGCCATCTCCGGCATTTCAGCCGGACCCCGAAACTTAAGTTTGGAAGAAGAATTTATTGAAGCGGTGGGAAACCAGCTGGGGATTGCTTTACAAAAAGTCGGAGGTTTTCCGGTCAAGGTGACCGGAGTTTCCGAAAAGGAATTAAGAGAGAAGGTAAAATCGGCCGAGCTTTCCAGTGTTATGGGTACGGCCGTGACTTTGAATCATGAGATAAATAATACTCTAATGGCACTTTTAGGGAATGCCCAGCTTTTGTTGATGCAAAAGAAGTTGGATCCGGAGGTGGTGGAAAAATTAAAAATTATTGAACAATCAGCCGCAAAAATTCAGGAGCTGACCGCCCTTTTATCCGAAATTGAAGAGCCGGTATTTAAGGAGTATGCTGGTGGTATTAAAATGTTGGATTTAGAAAAATCCAAATTTAAGGACCGAAAGAAAAAGTCGTAGGTAGCCGCAACCTTAGGTTGCGGATGATTAGGACGCAGGCTGAAGCCTGCGGCTACCAAAAACTGCGCTAAAAACTGATTGATAAGATTTGGGAAAGATTTTCCAGAAAATTCTTATCCTGCTCATCAAAGGCGTTCAACTCGTCTGAATCAATATCAATCTCCCCCACAATCTTCTCTCCTTTTCTAATGGGTACCACTATCTCGGATTTAGTTTCCAAACTGCAAGATAAGTATCGCGGGTCAGCATTCACATCAGGGACAACAATAGTCTGTTCTTCCCTGATAGCCGCTCCACAAATCCCCGAATCCAGTTTAATCCGGGTATGAGGTGAAGGTTTCCCCACATAAGGACCTAAAGCCAGTTCATTTCCATCTATTAGATAAAAACCGACCCAGTTGTATTTGGGAAAATGTTCTTTCAGTAGACGGGCGGTTTCATTCAAAACCAAATCCAGGGGCTTATCAGAAGTAACCAGATTTTGAATCCGGTCTACAATTTCTTTCTGGGCCTTTTCTGTTTTGTGAAAAATTAATTTTGCCATAAGAATAATAACTTGTAAAAAATGTGGCTTGTCAACTGGCTATAATTCAACAGTTCTGGTTCTATGAGCGTGACATTCTACATTGACAGCCACCGGTAAGCTGGCAATATGGGTCGGAAAAGTCTCAATAAAAACATCCAGGCAGGTTATCCTTCCACCTAAACCCATGGGACCTACTCCTGATTTATTCACCAGTTCGAAGAGCTCTCTTTCCAAATTAGCATAATAGGGATTAGGATGACGGTGTTTTAATTCTCTGAATAAAGCTTTTTTGGCTAAAAGAGCGCATTTTTCAAAGTCCCCGCCTAAGCCTATTCCCAATATCAACGGTGGACAGGGATTTCCCCCGGCATTTAAAACCGTGTCCAGAACAAATTTTTTGACCCCCTCAACCCCAGCTGCCGGTGGAAGCGCTTTGAATGAGCTCATATTCTCACAGCCGGAACCCTTGGCCATGACTGAAATTTTGAATTTGTCTCCCGAAACTATCTCAGTATGTACCACTGCCGGAGTATTGGTTTTGGTGTTCACTCTTTTTTCCAGGGGGTCGCCCACAATGGATTTTCTCAAATATCCCTCTTCATACCCTTCGGCCACGGCTTGATTGATACACTCCAACAAACCTTCTTTGTCAAATTTAACCCTTTCCCCTATCTCTAAAAAGACTATGCTGGTTCCGGTATCCTGACAGTAAGGCATTTTTTTATCGCGGGCTAATTTGAAATTATTTATTATCTGAGTCAGAATCTCCTGGCCGGTCTCGGATTCCTCTATTTTCAAGGCGTTTTCTAACTCTTCCAACATAGCCGGAGATAAAAAAGAGTTGATTTCAATCACCAAATTTTTCAGGGTTTCTTTGATTTTGTCTAAGGCTATGATTCTATATTCAATTCCCATTTTACTTTCCCGTGGTTAAAGTTGAAAGCATTTCCAAAACCTCTTTGGTTACCTCTTCTTTCGGGGCTTCCAAGTATCTCTCTTTTCCGTCCGGTTCATTTTTGAATTTTTCCTGTAGTTCCAAAGCATTCGTGGGTTTCTCAATCCAGACCGCCAGTTCTTTAAAGTTTTCATCGAAGAACACTACCGTAGGTATTTTCTTTTTTCCGTTGAGGGCATAGCGCTCCATTAGGTCCAAATTTAAGTCTCTTCTTATAACTCTCAATTCAGAATCGGGTAAAGCTTCCACCAATTTGACCATAACTGGCAGGTTTCTGACCGAGTCTCCGCACCAGTCTTCGGCAATAGCCAAAACATAAAATTTTTGTTTGATGCCGGATAAAATATTTTTGGTCTCCGGAGAAACTTCAAATTGGCGGTAGTTATTCTCCCAAAGGGATTTGTTTTCCTTGACTGCGGTCAGATATGCTTGAAAGCTTTGCCCCTGGTAAAATCTTTCTTTTAAGCTTACCATTTTTCAACCTCTTCCCTTAAAGCTTTTAAATTTGCTTCCGGAACCGTTGGTTCATATGTGCATCCCGGCCCTAAAATCCATCTGAAACCCTGCATGTTTTCTCTTATTTTACGTGCCTGCCCTACTATTTGTTCGGGCTTGTTTTTTAACAAAGCTTCTTTATGGTCAATTCCTCCCATCACCACTCTTTTTAAAAGTTTAGCCCCTTCTTTTAAATTAAGATTGGTCGGGTCGGAGGCATCCCAGTTTACAATATCTGCTGGATAGTCTACAAATAGTTCTAAAAAATTATTCGGCTCACAGACATGTAAGATATTCAGTTCAGCATCTTTCGCCGCTTTTAAAATTCTTAAATCATAGGGCTTGCCGAATTCCAAGTATTCTTCCTTAGTTATATAATTAGCCGAAGCCCATTGGGTAGTAGCTAGAAAAATTCCGCTGGCCCCGGTATTCAAGATTTCACCGACAAATTTTTCGAAGGTGGAAGTAATAACTTCCAAAGCTTGATGGATTATTTTAGAGTTTTCTCTTAAGTCCTGAATCAACATTTTATCGTCTTGCACTAAATCTCCAGCTATGGATAAAGGTGTGAATACAGTTTCTGCGAAATGTACCGTATCCCTCAATCCATTTTTAATTAAACTCAAAGCTCGTAATTGTTCACCCAAAGAACCCTTGGTCGGCTCTAAAATTTTTAGTTTATTCCAATCAGAAGTTTTCTTAACCGGATAATCCACGGTTTGGGTCTTGGTAAATTCATCCTTTGAAAATTTCAAAACTGCTCCCCAATCCTGCACGTGATAAGCAGCCCGGGGATTGACTTTCATTAAATCCCAGTCAAACTTTTTTTGAAAATCCAACATGGCTTCGGCTAATTCTTGTGCAGTTCCCTCTCGGTGATAAAAGTGTCTCCAAGAGCTCACCGGTAACCGGTCAATCGGCTCGGATTTAATTAAAGCCAGAATTCTCTCTTTATGACTCAATTTGGATTTAGTTTTCAACACTTTTACAAGACCTCTTCCACCACTTCTAAAACCTCCTGATATCTTCCATATGAAGGCATCAAATAAACTCCTTGGACCATTCCTTTGGCTTCATGGAACAGATCTTTGGCCATTTTGATTCCTTCCAGAGCTCCTTTTTCACCGGCTTGTCTCATTCTTTCTCTCAAATTATCTGGTATGGTTATTCCCGGAACTTCGTTATGTAAAAATTCAGCATGCTTATAACTGTGCAGAGGAAGAATTCCCAAAACCAATGGTATGGGAACCTTTCCCACTTTTTTCAAAAAATGTTCCAGAACTTTAATATCATACAAAATCTGGGTAAAAGCATATTCAGATCCGGACTCCAGTTTCTGATGGAAGCGGTCAATTTCACGGGATAAATTTTCTTCACCGGGGTTAACACCAACTCCAATGTGAAAAGAAGTTGGATTTCCAATTGAATTTCCGGCTACGTCCGTTCCCTGATTCAAGCGTGAAATAATTTTTACCAAACCGATTGAGTCAACATCATAAACCGCAGTCGCGTGCGCATAATCTCCTAAACTGGGGGGGTCACC
>JBIOYE010000193.1:0-15939 GCA_044870015.1 Candidatus Zixiibacteriota bacterium | reverse complement strand
TCCAAGCATGCCCAGTCCTACCGCCAGTTAGCTTTACTTTTGAGAAGACCTCCGGGAAGGGAAGCTTATCCGGGAGATATTTTCTATCTGCATTCACGCTTATTGGAAAGGTCTGCCAAATTATCGGATGATTTGGGGGGAGGGTCTTTGACAGCTATTCCCCTAATTGAAACTCAGGCCAATGACGTTTCGGCCTATATTCCAACCAATGTGATTTCCATTACGGATGGACAGATTTATCTGGAGCCGGATTTATTTTATGCCGGAGTCAGACCGGCCATCAACGTAGGTATCTCGGTTTCGCGAGTGGGAGGAAAAGCCCAGACCAAAGCTATGAAAAAAGTGGCCGGCAGACTGAGACTGGATTTGGCCCAGTATCGGGAGCTAGCCGCTTTCGCTCAGTTTGGTTCAGAACTGGATGAAGCCACCCGGGCTCAATTGACCAGAGGGGAACGAATGGTGGAAATTTTAAAGCAAGAGCAGTTTGTCCCCATGCCGGTGGAAAAACAGGTTATGATTATTTATGTGGCCGGCAAAGGATATTTGGATGAGCTTCCTTTGGAAATAATCAGGAATTTTGAGACCGAATTTTATCCTTTTATGGATAAAAACTACCCGGACGTGGTGCACAGCCTCAAAACTACTCTGGATTTGCCCGATACGGTGACCGCCAAAATCGATGAGGCCGCTGTCAAATTTAAAACCGAATTCAAAACCAAAAATAATCTAAAATGAAAACCAAAAAGACACAAATCGTATATGATCCCAATTTGATTTGGACTTGCTCCGTGGATTTGAGAGAAGTGAAGACCGAACTTGAGGAACGAAAGCTGGATACAAAAATCAAGGTCGATAATATTTTACCTCACAATTTACCACCGGATTTAGACAGCTCAGAGCAGAGTAAAATCAATTAAATATGGAATCCTTAAAAGTACTCCGTAGGCGGATTCGTTCGGTCACCAATACCAAACAGATTACCAAAGCCATGCAGATGGTGGCGGCGGCCAGATTGAGAAAAGCCCAGGGAAGGCTCGAGACTTCCCGTCCCTACGCTTCCAAGATGCAGGAAATTTTGGAAAATCTCTCTGCGGTTTCCGGCTTTGTGGAAAATCCGCTCTTCAAAAAAAGGGAAGTTAAAAAGAATTTGCTGATTTTGATTACTTCGGACCGGGGCCTGTGCGGCTCTTATAACAGCAATTTAATTAATTTCACCAATTCTAGGTTGAGTCAATATTCACCCCAGGGAGTTGAGTTAGGGTTAATCGGCCGTAAAGGGTTTGATTTTTATAAAAGAAGAAGCTGGCCTGTCCGGTTTAATTATTTGCAAGCCGGAGGGAATATCCCCTTTGCTCAGATTAAAGAGCTTACCCATCGGACGGTGGAATCCTTTCTGGCCGGCCAGGTGGATGAAGTTTTTTTGATCTTTACTAAATTTTTGAATCTGACCGTCCGCAAGCTGGTCTGCGAAAAATTTCTGAATATCGAGAAACCCCCTGAAAAAAAGGAGCCGCAGGTATTGGATTATATCTTTGAACCGACTCCGGCCGAAATTTTCAACAGTCTGCTTCCCCGCTATTGCATCACCAAAATCCAGATGGCTATTTTGGAATCCGGCACCTCCGAGCAGTCGGCCCGCATGCTGGCTATGCAGCAGGCCACCAAAAACGCAGAAGAGATGATTGAACGTTTAACCCTGGTGAGAAACAAAGCCCGGCAGGCTTCCATTACTAAGGAAATATTGGAGATAGCCTCCGGAGCCGAGGCCCTAAAAGAGTTCTCTTAAAAATTATACCAGACAGGAGGAATCGCATTTTATGAATGTAGGCAAAGTCAAACAGGTCATCGGACCCACCGTGGATATCGAATTTGATTCCGACAAACTGCCCAATATTTTAAACGCCGTCTTAATCAAAGATGAAAAAAAGAGAATTAACTTGACCGTCGAGGTAGCTATGCATCTGGGTGATAATCTGGTCAGATGCATCGCTTTGTCCTCCACCGACGGCCTAGTTCGAGGAATGCAGGCGGTCGATACCGGGGGACCGATATCGGTTCCGGTAGGACCCAAAACTTTGGGAAGAATTTTCAATCTTTTGGGAGAGCCGATCGATGAATTAGGAGTTCTGCAAGATTCCAAACAGCGCTCCCCCATTCACAAAGCACCACCGTCATTTGAGGAACAGGAGACCAAGACCTCCATTTTTGAAACCGGGATAAAGGTAATTGACCTTCTGGAACCTTATGCCAAAGGTGGAAAAGTCGGTCTTTTCGGCGGTGCCGGGGTGGGAAAGACCGTGATTGTGCAGGAGCTGATTAGAAATATCGCCACCGAGCATGGAGGATATTCTGTCTTCTGTGGTGTGGGTGAAAGAACCCGCGAAGGAAACGATTTATGGTTGGAAATGAAGGAATCCGGAGTGATAAATAAAACTGTTCTGGTCTTCGGTCAGATGAATGAGCCGCCCGGTTCCAGATTAAGAGTGGGTCTGACCGGTCTGACCATGGCGGAATATTTCCGGGACACGGAGCATCAGGATGTGCTTCTATTCATTGATAACATCTTCAGATTTGTGCAGGCCGGGAGTGAGGTTTCGGCGCTTTTGGGAAGAATGCCTTCGGCTGTGGGTTATCAGCCCACCCTGGGAACCGAAATGGGAGCTTTGCAGGAGAGGATTACTTCTACCAAATCCGGGTCAATCACTTCGGTTCAGGCCATTTACGTTCCGGCAGACGACTTGACCGACCCGGCTCCGGCTACCACTTTTTCTCATCTAGATGCCATCACGGTTTTATCCAGGCAGATTGCGGAATTGGGGATTTATCCGGCGGTCGACCCCTTGGCCTCCACTTCCCGAATCTTAGATCCTCAAGTGGTGGGAGAAGAGCATTATCAGATTGCCAGAGCGGTGCAAAAGATTCTGCAAAGATATAAAGATCTGCAGGATATTATTGCCATTTTGGGGATTGATGAGCTTTCCGAGGATGATAAACTTTTGGTGGCTCGGGCCCGCAAGATGCAGAAATATTTATCCCAGCCCTTTTTTGTGGCAGAGGCCTTTACCGGCCAGCCGGGAAAATATGTGAAGCTAGCAGACACCATTAAAGGGTTTAAGATGATTGTAGAAGGAAAATTGGATGAGGTTCCTGAACAAGCTTTCTATATGGTGGGAACTATCGAAGAGGTGCAGGAGAAAGCCGAGAAGCTCAAGAAGGGATTGATAGCGTCTTAGAATTATCGCGTAGGGGCGGAGCTTGCCTCCGCCCTCTAAATTTTAAAAATTATGTACCTTTTATCCATCGTAACCCCCGAAAAAATCTTTTTTGAAGACCAGGTCATTTCAACCTCTGCCCCCGGCTCGGAAGGATATCTGGAGGTTCTGACCGACCATGCTCCTTTAATAACTTCGTTAATGCCAGGTAGGTTGACACTGATTGATAAAAATAAGGAAAAGAAATTTTACTCCATCTCCGGCGGTTTTTTAGAAGTATCCCGGAATAAATTGACTATATTAGCCGATGCCATCGAAAAAGTGGAGGAGATTGACATCCAGCGGGCTAAAAAATCACTGGAGAGAGCCAAAAAAAGGATTGAGAGCAAAGCTGGTGGAGTGGATATAACCCGAGCCATTGCCTCAATGAAAAGAGCCGAAAACCGGATTAAAATCTACCAGGAGCTTTTCCCCAAAGCCATAAATATTTAAGGAAGGAGCCCTTATTTCACGGCTTAGAAATCTGACCAAGATTTTAAGGGTGGAGGAATTCTTCGCCCTTATTTTTTTTGTACCGATTGGAATTGCAATTTTGAAAGAATCCCTGGAGAAGGGATTTTTTCACACCGGCTGGGGAAGTCTGGTCTTTATTTTTACTGTAATCTGGTTTTTTTACGAAGTCCCCAAAAACGCCCAGACCTCCTTTTCCAGAACGGTCCTGCCGGCTTTCATCTGTTTAACCATTTATTCCAACTCCTACAAGCTAATCCAGCTTTTTAACATCCCGGATTACGACCGACTGCTGCTGAGCTTGGAACAATTCTTCTTTAATACTCAACCCTCTTTGTGGCTGGAAAGGGCTAATATTTCCTGGTTAACCGACTATTTGACCACCACTTATTTCCTTTACTATTTTTATCCCCTAATTTTAGGGGTAATCTTTTATTTTAAAAAGGAATGGCAAATTTTGAGAAAATATGCTGTGACTATAGTCATCTGTTTTTATATTGGTTATCTTGGCTATGTCTTGATTCCCGCTATCGGTCCCCGTCTATATCTTCCCCAGCAGTACAAACATGAATTAAAAAGCAGTCACTTTTCTTCGGAATTACGGCAGTTTTTGGATAAAATCCAACCCACCAAAAGAGACTGTTTCCCCAGCCTACACAATGCCATCACTTTGCTGGTCTTAATTTTTGCCTATAAATATCATAGAAAATTCTTCTGGGGCTTCCTGCCTTTTGCCTTGGGGCTATTTGTCGGCACCATTTATTTGCGCTATCACTACGGGGTTGACCTTCTTTTCGGCTGGCTTTTGGGGTTAATCTGCTTCTGGAAATCTGCCGATTTAAATAAGTGGTGGGAAGCTAAGACCTCCAGACTGTAGGTTCCTTCTCACCTGCCTTAATCAGGCATTCAACTTAATATTTTAAAACTGGATTAGGCCCTGACTCTTTGGTAAAAGAGAGAGCGACCAGGGCAAACTATATTTATGTCAAATTTAGCTGGTAAAAATTCGCTTACAGCTCTGGATTTATTGCAAAAATCTTTAGAAAAAAAGCTGGAAAAAATTCATACCAATAATCTTCAGCTGAAAAGAAAGATTTTCGATTTATACACCATCTTTGAAATCAGCAAAAACCTCTCGTCTCTTCTGGAGATTGAAACACTTCTGGAAGCCACCCTATTAACCTGCCAGAATCAGCTTGGTTCCAAAGGGGCGGCTTTAATATTGAAACTCAACCCGGATGATGAAAAGCTTCAGGTCAAAAGCCAAAACATTAACTTTCGAGAGAACCTAGAATTTAACTTGAATGGCCAGATTATGGATATATTGACCGGCAAGAACAAACCGGTTTTTACCAAAGAACTGGAACTGGTGGTCCCGGCCGCTAACCCGGAATTAAAAACATTGCAGCAAGCCAAAGTGGTCTTATCCGTCCCTTTGGTGGCCAAAGAACAGACCTTGGGGATTTTAGTTTTGTCTGGTAAAACCAATGCGGAAAGTTATTCTCCAGATGATCTGGAGTTTTTAGCCGCCCTGGTCAACCAATTGGCGGTGGCTTTGGAGAATGCCCATCTGTATGAAAAATTAAAGGAAACCAATTTAGAACTCAAAAGGGCTCAAGAATTATTAGTACAGCATGAAAAGCTGGCCGCCTTAGGAAAGTTTGCCGCTTCAGTGGCACACGAGGTCAACAACCCCCTGGGAATTATCAAGAATTATCTGCTTTTACTTTCCCAGTCCGGCCCAAAGGGGAAGACCCAGAATGAATATTTGAAGATTGTCCAGGAGGAAATCGAAAGAATCACCAAAATCTTAAACCAGCTTTTAAGTTTTTACAAGACGGAAGCAGAGGTCAGAATGGAACCCACGGATGTGGGGAAAGTATTAAACGAAACCTTGAAATTTGTGGAGCCGCAGATAAAAGAAAAGAATCTGAATCTGGTGAGTAGAATTGAGTCCCACTTGCCTGTGATAAAAGCTTCAGCCCAAGAACTAAGGCAGGTTTTTCTGAACCTGCTTGTGAATGCCAAAGATTTTACCCCTGACGGCGGGAAAATTGAAGTCAAAGCCTTTGTACAGAATAAAGAAATTAAGATAGAATTTTCAGACTCCGGCTGCGGTATTCCGGATGAAAATTTGGATAAAATATTTGAGCCCTTTTTTACCACTAAAAACGGGAAGGGAGCTGGTTTAGGGCTGTCGGTTTGTTTTGGTATAGTTGAAAGACATAAAGGGACCATATTGGCCGAAAATATAAAAGAGGGAGGAAGCCGTTTTTTAATTTACTTACCGCTAAATAAAGATGACCAACAAAAATAACTTAGGGAAAATTTTAGTCATAGATGACGAAGAGCGGATGTGCCAAAGCCTGGTTACGATTTTAAAAGATTTGGGGTACCAGACCAAGGCGGTCTCCCAAGCCAATCAAGCCCTGAAGGAGATTGAAAGGGACAACTATGATCTGATAGTCAGCGATATCAAAATGCCGGATTTGGATGGCTTCGATATTTTGAAACTGACCAAACGGCAAAACAAAGATTCATTGGTTATATTTATGACCGGTTATGCTTCTCTGGAATCAGCCATCGAAGCCATAAACCTAGGGGCTTATGATTATCTAACCAAGCCCCTTGATTTCGGCAAGTTCAGGTTAACTGTCCAGAGAGCTTTAGAAAAAAGAGAATATGACCAGAGTAAAAATCTACTTTTGGAGGCTCTAAAGCAGAAAAATTTAGAGTTGAAACAAAAGGTCTCAGAGCTTAATGCTTTATATCAAACCGGAAAATCTTTAAGCTCTACCGCCGATTTAAAGCAGCTTTTAAATCAGATTATCTCTCTGGCTACCAAAGTACTGGGAGCCAAAACCGGTTCGGTGATGCTAATTAATCCGGAGAATCGGGAGCTATACATTTCGGCTGCTATCGGCCTAGAAAAGGAAGTGATTTGGAATACCCGCCTGAAAATGGGTTCTTCCATCGCCGGTTTTGTGGCCGAAAAAGGGACCCCCTTGATGATTGAAGATGTGGAAAAAGATGCCCGCTTCAGAAGAATCAACAAGCAGAAATATGAGACCAAATCTTTGCTTTCGGTACCCTTAAAAATCAAATACAAAGTTCTGGGTGTAATCAATTTAAACAACAAAATCGATGGAACCCCTTTTTCCAAATCCGACCTGCAGCTTCTGATTACTTTTGCTTCCCAGGCTTCGGTAGCCATTGAATCAGCTTATATCTTCGAACAGATGAAAAGAAAAAACCAGGAGCTGAATTTGCTTTACGACATCACCACCGGCGTTTCTCATCTGCAGGATTTTCGAGAGATAGCTTCTTTCATTTTTGCCAAACTCAAAAAGCTTTTATCGCTGGATTTTTGCTTTTGGTTAGACTGGGAGCCGGAAACCGAAAAAATTTCCCTGGGCTTTCAGGAGAGTAATCACAAACGCTTTAGAATCAAGGAGCTGCAACTAAATTTGAAGAAGAAAGAAATCGGCGACTTGAAGAAATTAAGAACCAAGCTCTATTTACATCTAAAACCTTATTTTGAGGCAGATTTTAAAACCGAACATTTAGTTGTGGTCCCGATACTGACCGAAGGTACTTTGCAGGGGATTTTCTGTTTGGGGAACCAGAAATCTCAAGTATTATCCGAATCTGACTATAACTTAATCTCGATTGTAGCCTCCCAATCCGCTTCGGTCTACGAAAGGGAAAAAGCGATTTTGAATGCCACCCGCCTGGTGACCATGGGGAATATGATTTCCGAAATCTCCCACGATTTGAAAAAACCTTTGACCAATATCAAGGGTAGTTTACAAATTCTGAGACAAAAAAATACCTTGAACAGAGAAACCCAAAAGCTTTTGGACTCCACCGAGGAAGAGATTTTCCGCTTGACGGAGCTGGTCAAAGAGCTGGTCAATTTTTCCAATCCTGGCAAATACCAGCCCGAGAGAAAAGCTCTCCTGCCTATTTTGGAGAAAGCCATAAGTCTGGTGGAATCCGATTCTATCTCCGGCAAGATTGTGATCAAAAAAGATTTGGCTCTGGATTTGCCACCGGTTTTTGTCAACGAAAAAGAGATTCTGGAGTCTTTTTTAAATTTGATTTTTAATGCTATCGAAAGTATGCCTCAGGGCGGGGAGCTGCAAGTGCGGGCCAAACAGACTTTTCTGACCGAGCAGAAAAAAGAATTCATTCAGGTCACCATATCTGACCAGGGTATGGGGATTGCCAAGGAAAATTTACCCAAAATTTTTGAGAGATATTTCACCACCAAAGATGGCGGAACCGGTTTGGGATTGGCAGTGGTAGACCGGATTATCAAAGCCCACAACGGCTTAATCAGGGTGGAAAGCAAGCCCCAGGTCGGCACGACCTTTGAGGTCTTTCTGCCGATTTAAAGAGAAGGGAATTCTTGTTTTAGCCGATATTTAAGATATGAAAAAAGATAGAGTTAAGCTGGTTATCATCGACGATGACCCCAAGGTCTCCTGGGTTTTAACTCAAGGGTTGGAAAAAGGATACGAGATTTTGTATGCCAGAGACGGGCAGGAAGGTTTAAAACTGGTCTCCCAGGTCAAGCCGGAGTTGATTCTGCTGGATATCAAGATGCCGGGGCTTTCCGGTCTGGAAGTTTTGGAGAAAATTAAAGCCTTAGACCAGCAGTCCAACGTGATTATGCTCTCCGGCCACGGGGATACCAAAAATGTGGTGGAGTCGATTAAAAAGGGGGCTTCGGAGTTTATCAATAAACCTTTTGATGTCAAGGAAGTTGAAATTCATCTGCAATCTGCTCTGGAAAAAACCCGCCTCAAAAATGAACTCAACCATTTAAAACAGGAACTGCAGGCTAAAGCTGAGCCGGAAGCTTTGGTAGGTGATGCTCCGGTTATGCTGCAGATTAAAAATGTGATTGAACAGGTAGCTGACAGCGACTTGACGGTTTTGATCAGAGGAGAAAGCGGTACCGGGAAAGAGATTGTGGCTCGCCGGATTCACGCCTTGTCCTCGCGCAAGAACGAACCTTTCGTCAAAGTAAACTGTGCCGCTATCCCCCGAGATTTGCTGGAAGCGGAACTCTTCGGCTATGAAAAGGGGGCTTTTACCGGTGCTCATAAGACCAAACCTGGTCGCTTTGAAATCGCCCACAAGGGGACAATTTTTCTGGATGAAATCGGGGATATGCCTCTGGAATTACAATCCAAACTCCTGCAGGTTTTAGAACAGCATGAATTTGTACGGGTGGGAGGAGTGCATAATATCAAGGTGGATGTGCGGATTGTCTGCGCCACCAACCGGGATTTGGAGCAGGCCCTGGAAAACCGCCAGATAAGAGATGACCTGTATTACCGGTTAAACGAAATCACCATCCATCTGCCCCCTTTAAGAGAAAGAAAAATCGACATCCCCTTAATTCTGGAGCATCTTCTGCAGAAATATAACCGGATCTATAGTAAAACCTTTTACTCTCTTTCTCCCCCCAATATCCGTCTTTTACAGGAGTATGACTGGCCCGGCAATGTCCGGCAGCTGGAAAACCTGATCAAACAAATCGTGGTTCTGGAAAACCAGGATGTCATTTTGGAAACCATGAAATCTCTGGCCCCCTTTCAGGCTGTGGCGGTTGAGAGCAGGGCACCGCTGAATACAGGTAGCAACCAGACCTATTCTCTCAAGAAAAAAATTTCGGATGCAGTCACTTTCGAGGAAAAGAAATTGATTGCGGAAGTCCTGAACAAGACCAACTGGAACCGCCGAAAAGCGGCCGATATTCTGGAAATCAGCTACCGCTCTTTGTTATATAAAATTAAGGAGTATAAACTCTCCGGCGAAGATTAAATTTTAGAAGATTTAAGAGGTGTCAAAGACTATGTTAATCAAAGGAGGAAAAGGTGGCGGAGTTAGATAGAAATACACCCTTCAGGGAGGATCTGGATAATTTAAATTTCATATTCAAATCTCATAAAAATTTCAGCTTGAGGGCGGTACAGGAGCTTAAAAGAGCGGAAAGATATTCGGAATTTATCTCTTTGATTTTAATTGACCTAGAAAAATGGCTGGGACCTTTGAGCAAAAGAGAAAAAGAGGCTTTTTGCTCCGCTAACTGGGAACAGGCCTTGTATGATTTGGTCAGCAGAGAGACCCGTCAGACCGATTTGGTTTCCGGTATCGAGCACAACAAGATGGCTTTGCTTCTGACCGAAACTTCTCCGGAAGGGGCTAAGCTTTTGGCTAAAAGATTGACCCAGGAGATTGCCCTATTATTAGCCGCTGAGCGGAAGAAACTTTTAGCCCCCAAAACCCTGATGAAGATTGTCTCTTTTCCGGATAAGGAGAAAGGGAAAGAGAAATTTTTGAGTGTAGTGAAAACCCTGCAAAACCAGTAAGTAAGCCCAGATTATTCCGAACTTCTTTTCTTCTTGCTTTTTTCTGATTTTTTGCTTATATTATTAAGCAAAGGGGTGGTATTAGATGCGTAAATTACTACTTTTATTTACTCTTTTTTTCTCTGGGTAGCGAACTGCACCAAAAACCCAACTGGACCTGTTTCTAACCAAGTTCCTATTCTATATGCGATAACAAGTGCTTATGATGGCAAATCCAGAATTTATTATATTAACACTGCCACTGACTCCTTAGTAGATAGTATGCTGGTTTCTATTCCTCTCGATGGTTTAGGAATATCTCCCGATGGAAGAAAACTATACACCATCAATGGCGTAATTGACACAAAAACTAAATCAATTATAGACGCTGCTCCTACGGGTGTCCCCACACCTGACGGAAGATATTTAATTCAATCAAACATTAACCCTAATTTTCTTAAAATTATTGATGCTCATTCTAACCAAATTGTCTACACTACCAAAAACTTTGGAATGAGAATATCAGGAACCGGCAGAGTCTTTGATGACCAAAGAAGTTTATTGTATGGAGTAATAAAAATAACTAATGATGCTGATAGCTTAATTACCAAGATCGGAGTTTTTGATTACAAAAAATTTCTGCTAGAAAGAATAATTAATCCTTCACAAATAGACGCAGAGTTTGGAATGTCGGGAGTAGGCGATTTGGTTGTAACTAATGATGGGAGAAAACTTTATTCCATTGCTTTCTTTTACGGTTTTATGGGTATTGATTTATTCATCAATAAATTTCTAACTGAGGAATATGTTAACTATACTTGTTTCTTGGGTATAACACCGGATGACAAATACATTTACATTACGGACCCAGCCAGTTATAAATATCCTTTCCTTGTTCCATCAGGGCTTGTGAGAGTTTACTCACCTGTTTCAGAACATTTTGAAACATCAATAAATATCAAGCAAAATGGCTTATCCGTAACTGACCAAATAGCAATCACCCCTGACGGGAGGAAAGCTTATTTAAGCACCTGGGATGGACCTGAAGTAGTAGTTATTAATACTGAATCTAATACTATTCAAAAAATTATGAAAGTCGGTTATTTCATCAATAGTTTAGTAATTCAAAAAAATTAGCCACTGGGTCTTTTAACCCAGTGGCTTTTGGCAGCTGGAGGCTCGGAGATGAAATTTATTTGGTCATTTTACCCGTCTGCCAGGGACTGAAGTATTTTTTCCCCAGGGAGGACTTAATCTGAATAGCGTAATAAACTGCTCCTAAGCTGGCATATTCCGGCTTAACCTCCCATAATATGCCGGAGGGCAGATTGCCCCGCCCCTCTAAGGCCTTTATCAATACCGGAGAAATCGATTCCCAGTTATTCCCTTTGGGCATGGAACTGCAAATATAAACTTTCCAGTCCACAATGGCTTCTTGATCATCACTCAAGCCGGTTTTGAAATTGAACATGTAAGAGTTGGATTTCTTGCTTACCGACTGGGTCTGAATTTTATCCATCTTGGCTGAAACCTTGATGGGTACGAAAACTTCCGGAGATTTCTGCACAGTTGGTGTAGGGGTCTCAGGAGTAGCGGGGGTAGGGGCTTGAGCTAAAGTGATTTCTTTGCCTTTTTCAGGGGTAGAGACCGTCGGCTTGCTCGGAGTTATCGGTTTTTCCGGAGTAGCTTTGGGAGTAGTCGTAGTTTTTACCGGCGTTGTCGGTTTGGATGTCGAAGTGACTTTGCTATCTGTTTTAGATGGTGTAGTGGCAGTTGGAGTTGGAGTCACAGCGGGAGTCTTGCTTTTGTCAGTAGTCGTGACAACCGGTTTTTCTTTGGAAGCAGCTTTGCCATCCGTAGAACTTACCGGAGTCTTTGTAACTGAAACTGCTTTGGATTTATCGGTCGGAACTGTTGTAGTAGTGGTAGCTGAAGGAGTTGACTTCTTAGTATCGGTTGAAGTTGTGGGAGTTTGACTAACAGTAGTTGACTTAGATTTATCTGTCGGTGTAGTAGTTGGCTTAGCAGTGGTGACCGGTTTTTCGGGTGTGGTTGTCTTGGCCGTAGCCGTAGGAACTGGGGTAGAAGGAGTTACTGTGGTCTTGGATTTATCAGTTGTAGTTACCGGAGTTTTTGTCGCAGTAGCCACTTTTTCAGTCGAAGGTGATTTTACGGTAGAGGGAGTTGTCGGAGTAGTACTCATCGCTGGTTTAGTCGTGGTAGCTACTTTGGTTTCCGTTGCCGGAGGTGGCATAACTGTTGGGGCTGATGGAGTAGAAGCAGATATTGTCGGCTGAGAAACTTTTGTTTCTTCCTTTTTCACCAGCGGTTGTTCTGCGGTTGAGCTGGATTTTACTGGCGGAATCACGGTTGTTGATTTATCCGACTTAGCCGGCGTGGTCTGGCTTAATTTCTTGCTTGACTTATTCTGGCTGAAACTATCCTGCCCTTTGGCCAATCCGAACCCGATGGTTAAACCTATTCTGTGGTCCCCCACTAAACTGGTAGAGGTCTGGAAAGGATAGCTTTGATAGCTGTAATCTATCTGAACCGAGTTGGCGCTGGCCATGAACTTGTAGGATAATCCCCAGGCCCACTGCTTATAATCCTGATTGTAATCCTTCCCGAAAGTATAGCCGGCCCTTAAATAGAAACTGCTGCCGGGAAGTAAATTTAAACTCTGCTCCACCCCTAAGCTGTTCAGATAAGGAGTGGAGGTGGTAAAGTTTTTCTTGTCTTTTATTATGACATCATAGGCAATGCGGGTGGAATTATTGCCGGTAGGTAAAAGTAAGGCCATTCCGGCTTTGTATACTCGGCGTGCAAAATTAAAAAGAGACGGTGTCTGAGGCGAGGCATAAACCACCCCGGTATCCGGAGTCATGTCGGTTCCCAAAAGATTTTCTCCGGCTATACCGAAGGAGAATCCGTCTGAAATCGGAAACAAAAATCCCAAATCGACTTCGAAACCGGATTTTTTATCCACATTGGAGTTAGATAATACCTTGGCGTTCAAGCCGAATGAACTTGCTAAACCCAGAGACCTGGCGTAGCTGACGGACAAAATATTGTGTCCCACTATCTGGGATTGACTGGTCCAGGAAGCCTTGCGGCTGCCGGAAAAAGCCAGCACCCCTTTATTGGAAGATAAAGGATAAACCAGAGAGCCGAATCCGACATACGGTTTTTCATCCAAGGTGTAGCCGTACAGACTGGCCCGGTCGTACATCACAGAAAATTGAACCCCTTTTAAGCGTGCCAGACCGGCCGGATTATAGAAAACGCCGGAAGGGTCGTCTGCGATAGCCACGAAAGCGTTTCCCATCCCCACTGCTTTGGCAGAAGTCCCCAGGTTGTCATAGGAGAATCCTAAGCTGGCAGTTAAAATTATAATAAACAGAACAGAAATTAAGATTTTCTTTAAGCCCATTTTGCCTCCACTTTTTAATATGTTTCTGTGGGTAAAAACAGTTTCTTATATTATCGGCTGAACCTATTATTTTCCTTAAGCGAAAAATCAGGTAAAATTGGGATTATCTCCATTTTCTAAGGGCGGCGGATGGAATTCTCCAGCGGGTCAATTCTGCCGACCTTTAGTGAGCTTTTTGGTTTAGAAGAAACTGCAACCTCCTTGAAAATTTTCCAGTCCTGCAGAGGTATCACTTTCAAAACCGCCAGGAAGAAGAGGTAGATTATGGCCGAAGCCGAGATAGATACATATAGGGGGAGAGCCTTGAACTCCAGCAAGAAAGAAGCCATAAAAACCCCGCTTAAACCTATTTTTCCCCAGGGTGCCAAGAGGGTCCGGAGCTTAAATTCCAGCTCATGCTGCAATAAAAAGAAAATACCGAAGAAAACCGCTATTTCGGTAACCAGAACGGAGATAGCCGCACCCTTTGCGCCAAAAGAAGGGATTAAGATAAAATTCAGGATTAGATTTAAAAGCATCCCCATCCCGGTCAAAATTACCAATTTTGTGACTTTTTTTACCGCCAAAAGAGCCCTTAAGCCGGTACTGTAAAGCACCATTACAAGTGCTGACCAAATCAGAATTTTTAATACGATTACAGAAGAACCAAAACCGGAGCCGTATAGCAGGAACATTATCTTCTCACCTAAAATTGCGATTATTACGCACAAAGGTAAAAGTAAAAGCGCCAGATAAGTTAGCTCTCTTTCCAAGAAACTCTGCAAGAGGGCCGGCTGCTTGACCGAAGCTTCGGCCAGAGCCGGCAGCAGGGCCGGTCCTAAAATTACTGGAATATTTTTTACCTGCAGGATTAACTTGTTGGCGGCGTTGTATATCCCGGCTGATTTTTCACCTTTGAGCCAGGATAAAAGTACCGTATCCGAGTTCAGGTAAATGGTCATAAAGATCAGGGTCAGAGCAAACGGCAGAGCTTCTTTGAAAAGCTCTTTCCAGAATTTAGGCTCTATCCGGAGTTGAAAACGGGAAAAATTTCTGAATACCAGAAACCAGATTAAAACCAGAGATAACACACTCAAACCCAGCTGCACCCAGCTTAAGCCCAGAAGTCCAAAATTCAGTTTCAGGGCTAAAATTCCGAGAACGGTAAGTGATACCCCCCAAAAAATGTTGACGTAGGCCTCATACTGCAATTTTTGAAAGGCCTGAAAAATCCAGCGCAGACCGAAACCGCAGGTCACAAAGAAATTCCCTATGGCTATCAGGTAGATTATAGTTTTGGTGCCGGAAGGAAAGTGACTGAAAAAAGTAAGCAAAATTACCGCCGTCAAACTCAAAAGCGAAAGTAAGTATCTCAAGACCGCCATATTTCCAAGATATCGGGTAGCCAGTCTTCTGTTGGTGGCTACTTCACGCACGATTAGAGAGTTTAATCCTAAATCGGTGATTACCCCGAAAATGGCCACCAGTGATAGAGCTAAAGTGTAAGCTCCCAGTCCGTCAGCACCGGTTATGCGGGCTACGAAGACAAATAAAATCACCTGCCCGACCCGGTTAAGGATTAGGGAAAATGCAGAAAAACTTATATTTTTCAAAATCCGGACTAAAGCAAAATCTTTCTCCATAAGTTCTTGACTTTGTTAAACTAATCGGAAGGTTTCTAGATTTGGATTAATCCTTTTGGGGAAATTTTAGCAGTATTATGATAGATTTATCACAGCAGATTACACCGATGGCTTTTGACCGAATTCGCTAAATTTTCGAACCTGCTACAAATTATCCGCGAGCTTTTCTTCTATGAATTTCAAACCCTCGTCCACCGAAAAAAAAGGAGTGGTCAGGACTTTTTGGGCTTTATCAATCCTTAGGCCCCCTTTTAGGGGCCGGGAAGCTTTCTGGTGTAATTCCGGGGTGGTGACCGGTTGAATTAGATTTTTATTTAAGTTGAAATGTTGGGCGATTTTCAGGGCGAAATCATAGCGGGATAGATACTCGGTGCCGGCTAGGTTTAAAATTCCGGCTAAATTTCTTTCTACTGCTTCTAAAATTAAAATGGAAAGATTATCCGCCAAGGTGGGGTTGTTGAATTGGTCGGTGACTACTCTTATCTGTTTTTTTTGCTTTAAATTCTCATACACCCAGATAAAAAAATTTCTCTTGACATGAGTGCCTAATCCGTAGATGACGTTGGAGCGGATGATTAGAAAATGAATCTGTCCCTCCTGCATGATTTCCTCGGCCTGGAGCTTGGTGCCGCCGTAGTAATTGATGGGCTGGGGTTTATCTTCTTCTGAATAGGGTCCGGATTTTCCGTCGAAGATATAATCGGTGGAGATTTGCACCAGTTTGATTTCGTACTTCTGGCAGGATTCGATTAAATTTTTGACTCCTTCTACGTTTACGGCCCAGGCCAACTCTTTTTTCTCTT
>JBIOYE010000192.1:0-2768 GCA_044870015.1 Candidatus Zixiibacteriota bacterium | reverse complement strand
GAGGAAGCCACCGTATCAGCGACACGGCCGGGGTCTTTGGTGTGTAAACTGAAGATGTGATAAAATTCTTTGGGATAGCGGGGCTCCAGTTCCAAAAGAGCCGCCGACAAATCCAGAGCCTGGTTCACCAGGGAATTGATTTCAAAACTGTCCTGCTTTTTCTCCTCTATAATTTTTACTTTGGCTATGAAGTACGGTTTGGTCTGGGAAAATTCCTCAATCTTGATTCTTTTTAACCCCTGCAGGGTCACCTGCAGGGTTCCATCCGGCAAGGTGAAAGTTCTCACCACTTTGGCTGCCACTCCGATTTTGGACAAAGTCTCCGGACTGATTCTTTCTATATCTGCATTTTTGGCCAGAGCCAGACCGATGACGGTGTCCGGCTCCGAGTTATCCTGGATGAGTTTTAAATTTTTCTGAAAGGCAACCGGCAAGGTGGCCACCACCTGCGGGAAAACCACGGTACTCATCAGAGGCAGGATAGGTAAAATTTGAGGAATATTTTCTTCCTTGAATAAGCTGATTGGTTCTTCTTTTGAGCCCATACTATTTCAATTTATACTGAAACTCAGTATTCGTCAATTCACTATCTTCAAAAAGTTATTATAATATAACTTGACAAACCGCAAACAGTAAATCTTATTTTAAACCAATGCCAAGAAAATTTTGCAGCATTCTGGCTATTTTGATTCTATTTTTGGGGTGTTCCCGGACAGAATCTGACAAAACTGTTTTGCAATTCTGGCAATTTTGGACCGACCCGCAGGTAAAACCTACGATTTTAAAATTAATCCAAAAGTTTGAGCAGGAAAATCCGCAAATTAAAGTTGTGGTCACGGATTTGACCTGGACCAACGGACATGAAAAAATTGTGGTGGCTTTTGCCTCCCATTCCGCTCCGGACCTGCTGGAACTGGGCTCGGACTGGGTCCCGGAGTTCTCCTCCCAGAAGGCGCTTCTGGACTTAACACCGGCAGTTGATTCAATTAAAAACGGATTCAGAATGTGGGAACCGGGAATTTTTGATGGAAAAATTTTTGCCTTTCCCTGGATGCTGGATACCCGGGTTTTGTTTTATAATAAGGATTTGATGTCTCAAGCCGGCTTAGACTCCCAGCATCCGCCTCAGACCTGGAACGAGCTTTTAATTTATGCCGAAAAAATCAATCACCCCGAAAAGCAGATTTACGGTTTCGGAGCCAATGCAGCCGAGAGACATCGTTTGTACAAGAAATTTTTACCATTTTTATGGGGGAACGGTGCTAAAATTTTGTCGGAAGATAATTCAACCTGTTTAATAAATTCTAAGGAAGCAGTAGATGCTTTGAATTTTTATATCGAACTGACTAAATTCGGACTATTAGACACTCAGAGAAGATTGGATGAAGCCTTCATGCAGGGGAAACTTGCTTTTGTTATTTCCGGAGGCTGGCTTTTAAAGGAAATTCAAAAAAACAATTTGACCTTGAAGTTTGGGGTTACTTTGATGCCTCGGCCGGATAAAAATAGAGGAACTCCGGCCTCTTTCGCCGGTGGAGAGTTTTTGGTCATAAGTCAAAAAACTAAACATCCGCAGGAAGCTTTAAAACTCGTCAGATTCTTAACCCGCTTGGATAACTGTTTAGAGTTATGTAAAGCCATCGGCACTCCCTCGCCTGCGGATACTGCGGCAATTCATGATGAATATTATCAGAAGGACCCTTACTTGAAAATTTTCCAGCAACAGCTAAAATATTCTTTCTCACCACCGGCTTCACCCAAGTGGGTTTATATCGAAGAAAAAATTGAGAGAGCCATAGAGGAAGCCATGTACGGCCGAAAAACCCCCTTTCAAACCCTGAACGATGCCAAAGTCGAAATCGACAAATTATTGAAAAGTCCATGAGGAAACTTTTTTCTCCCACTTTATTATTTCTTTCCCCCTGGCTTATTACTTTAATTTTATTCTGGCTTTTCCCCTTGATTTATTCACTTTATTTGTCTTTTACAGATTATACCGTCCTAAATCCTCATCCGAATTTCATCGGAGTGCAAAATTATTATAACCTTTTTTCCGACCCGGATTTCCTAACCGCCCTGAAAAATACCTCTCTATTTGTGGTTGGAACCATTCCTTTTACAACTATTATAGCTTTATTTTTGGCCTTGATAGTCAATCAGAAAATCCCCTTAAAAGGTTTTTTTCGGGCCGGATTTTTTCTGCCATCCATAACATCCATGGTGGTGATTGCCTTAATTTTCACCAATCTTTACGCCAAAGACGGATATCTGACTTCTTTGTGCCAGCTTTTGGGAATTCCCACACCGGAAAAAGGATTTTTGTTTTCCACCGGCACCGCTCTGCCTTCCATTATGCTGATGGATGTCTGGGTCAGTTTCGGATATTATCTGATTTTGTATCTGGCGGCTCTGCAGGCTATTCCAAGCGAGCTGTACGAAGCGGCTGAAATCTCCGGGGCAACTTTCTGGCAAAAATTCAGATACATCACTCTGCCTTATTTGAGGCCGATGACTTTGCTGATAGTTCTGATAAACACTATTCGCTCATTTCAAATTTTCATTGAAATTTTTGTGATGACCAAAGGGGGACCTTTGAACTCCACACTGACTGTGGTCTATTCTGTCTATGAAAATGGATTGGTGAGATTTCAGATGGGATATGCCTCTGCTATGGCTTATGTGCTGTTTTTCATCATTATGATTTTTTCGCTTTTGCAGATGAAAATTTTTGGCTTAGGTAAAGGGATTGAAGAATGAAGAAACTATCC
>JBIOYE010000191.1:0-7082 GCA_044870015.1 Candidatus Zixiibacteriota bacterium | reverse complement strand
TCCTGTACCGGTCTGATTTCCGCCTGCGGTTTTTCATATGCCTCCAGAATAAACAACGCTCCGGCCAGACCTAAGAAAACTATCAGCATGAAACTTAAAAATCTTTTTTGCAAAGCCATAATTTCTCCTTTTTAAACTGTTACAAAAAATCCTGTGACATACATCACTGCCAAACCTAAAAGAAATCCCCACACATTGGTAAATGAAAATAAGGAACCCCAATTGGGCTTAGCCATATATTGTGTGATGCTGAAAACGACCTGAAAAATTGCCCCGGCTCCAATAGCCAGGAAAAAAACCGACCAGATGGCAGAATAAGTAAAGCCGCCAATCCAGGTTCCTAAAATTGTCGGCGCTCCGGCTAAAAGTCCCATCAAAACTAATTGTTTTAACCTGGCACCGGCTTTGGCAATGGGGGCAACAATAGCCACACCTTCGGTCACGTTGTGAATCATGAATCCCAACACCAGCAAAGCCCCCAGAGAAATTTCACCCACCGCATAAGCTCCACCGATTGCTAAACCTTCACCCAAATTGTGGATTCCGATTCCCAGAGCTACCGAATAGGCCAGCATTAGTTTTCTGTACGACTCCCCTTTTTCTTGAGAAGCGAGGCTTCCTTTGCGCGAAAAAGCCGACAGAATCAGGATGGCTATAAAAAATCCCAGCATTAGCACACCCATCCCCTGATACACCGCCGGGGCTTTTTCAGTAGTTTCAATCGCTTCCACCAAGGATTCGATTCCGAGGAAAACCAATAGTCCTACTGTTAGTGCTAAAAAGAAGCTGTACCATTTCTCTTTCAATCTTCTTAAAGATGGTAGCCATAACAATCCCAGAAAAACCGGAATCACTCCTACGTAAACTCCCAAAAGTGCAAAAGATGATAGATACTGTAAATTGGGAGAAGGTGAGGCAGTAGCCACCGGGATTTCGGCATCAAAAGTGATTCCGTTTCTGGAAAGCAATTTGATTTTTTCGAGGTTACCTTCTACCCAAGGGTAATAGATTTTAATGGTTCCCCGACCTAAGCGAGGAAGAGTCTGACTGGGTGTCATTTCAAATTTCCAATAAGCTTCATTTACCAAAACTTGCGCGATGGTCACTGGGTCCGGACCGTCATTGACAACTTTCAGAGTTATTTCATTGGGTTGTAGAATAATTCGTTGAACGGAAACTTCCTCAATCGGAGGTAAGGCCGCCTTGAACACACCCAGAGGACCGATGGCCAGAAATACGATTATCAAAAGACTCAGAAGAATCAGGGGTAAAAAAACATTCCCCCAGAATCTGAATTTACTGGTTGATTCAGCTTGACCTACTGGGGCTGCTTGTTCAAAATTAGCTTGTGACATATTTTTCAAATTATTTTAAGGTAAAACTTCAAAAGTCCCCATCCACCCCAGTTCTGAAAATTCGGTTTTGTGGGCATGAAACATATACTGCCCCGGAAATTTGAACTTAAATTCTAGAATCGACCTCTCGGCCTGTCCCAGAATAATCGTGTCGGTATATGAGTTGGGAGTAGAAGAGGTGCCGGTTCTGAACTCATAAAAGAAATTGGCATGCAGATGAAAAGAGTTAATGGGGTCAAATTCGGCAATATTCACCACATAAACTCGGACCAAATCGGCTAACTTCACCTGAATCGGATTATTCAGGTAATAAAAAGCCACGCTGTTGACTGCATACACTTCATTTTCTTCATCAAAATTGGTGTCAAAGGCATTCAGCATCATGATGAATTCCTTGGCCGGCTTTCTTTGAATTTTAGGGTCGACTATGTAAACACCGTAAAGCCCCTTGTGAATATGCTGAGTCAAGGGAACCGAATGGCAGTGGTATAAATGGACCCCTACCGGGTCAGCTTCAAATTCATATAAAAAAGTGTCCCCCGGAGCCACAAATTGGTGCGGCATAGCCCCGTCCATTGAATCAGGGTGAAAACCATGAAAATGCATGGTGTGAGGTCTGTCCCCTTGATTCAAAAAATGAATTCTGATTAAATCTCCCTCTGTGGCACGGATAGTCGGACCGGGTACCTGTCCATTATAAGTCCAGGCCGGAAAAAATACTCCCGGGGCAATTTCTATTTCTTTGTTGGCTGTGTAAATCCAGTATTGTCGGAGAAGCCTGCCGCCCGAAAGCTTACTCTCTTTATAAAATTTTTCCCGCTCTGGTGGCGAAAGATGGCTGAAATTCCAATCGGTCAAATATGTCATGGGGTTATAATCGTCGTGCCCTACTTCTTCGACCGTTCCGAATCCCATATGGGCTTTTTTCTCTTTATTTTTACAATTTTCACATGCCACTGCTTCCTGCCTCAAGAAAAACAGCATCCCTAAAATAATCGGCAGGAAACCGAACTTTAAACTTCTTATAAAGACCACTGTTTTAAACATATTTTATTTGCTATTTTCCCAGTAAGTTATATATTATAGTTTACATTAATTATGTCGAAAATTTAAGTATGATTCTTTAATTTTATTAAGCATAGTTAATCTAATGCGTTAATATATATTAACAGTTGGGTTTGTCAAGTAAATTTTCAAGAAAATGACTGATAAATGAACAAGGATAAGAAGACTTCTATCTCTCAGGAAGATTACCTGAAGGCCATCTGGGAATTACGGCAGGAAGGGCAGATTCCTATTGGAGCCAGGATTGCCGAAGAATTAAAAGTCTCGGCTCCGGCTGTGACTCTGGCTTTGAAACGGCTTTCTAAGGATGGTTATGTCACCGTGGACAAAAATAACCGGATTTATCTGACCAATAAGGGAGAGGAGACAGCTTCTCACTTGGTCAGAAGGCATCAGCTGGTGGAAAAGCTTCTGACCGACTTTTTGAAAATGGAGTGGTATAAAGTACATGATGAAGCGGAGAAATTAGAGCATGCCATTTCACCGGAAATGGAAGAACGTTTATTGGAAATTTTCGGCAAATCCAAAACCTGCCCTCACGGTTATCCTTTGTTGGAAAACAGAAGGGGTCCCGGGGACCTTAAACCCCTGCACCAGGCCCAAGCCGGTCAGATTTTGAGAATCAGCAAGGTTTATGAAAAAGACCGTAAATTTCTGGAATATCTGGATAAATTGGGAATTACTCCCGGAACCAAGGTATATGTGAATAATAAAGGTTATGATGGTACTTTTGCCTTGAAAATCGGGGAAAGGATTGTGCATCTGGGAGGAATGGCTACTAATAGGATTTGGGTAAAAATTCTGACTAAGAAAAAATGAGCCAAATCGTACTGATTGAAGACGACTTATTTTTCTCTTCTAAAATTGAGAATATTCTGAAAAACTCAGAATACGACTTGAAGATTTTCTCTCGAGGAATTGAAGCTTTAGAGTCTTTGAGAGAAAATCCCGCCGTCTTAATCTTGATAAATTTAGCCAGCCACAATTTAAATCCCTTGAAATTAATTTTAGACATCAAAGCTGATCCGGATTTGAAAACCATCCTCATCTTAGGTTATTGCGGTCATACCCAGAAAGAGTTAATTGAACAAGCCCGAAATTTGGGCTGTGACAAAATAGTGCCAAATTCCGTCATCGTGTCAAAATTACCCAACCTGTTAACCCAATTTTTTCAAACCAAAATTTAAACAAACTCCATTTTTTTGATGGGGTAGAATTAGACCACTGACCGAAACCGAATTTAGATAATATGAGCTTCTTACAAAGCCTGCAATGCACCGTCTGTCAAAAAGAATATCCTAAAAATCAAGCCTTAAATCTTTGCACCTGTGGAGGAGTTCTTTTTGCAGTCTATAATCTTGAAAAAATTGCCAAAAGTTTCCAGAAAAAGTCATTGGCTCAAAGACCAAAAAATCTCTGGAGATATGCTGAATTTTTGCCGGTTGAAGAGGAAGGAAACGTTGTCTCCTTAGGAGAAGGTTTTACCCCTGTAATTAAGCTTGAAAAGTTAGGGGGAAAATTAGGATTAAGAAATCTTTTCTTAAAAGATGAATCTTTCAACCCCACCGGGTCTTTCAAAGCCCGGGGAATGGTGGTAGCCATCTCCAAAGCCAAAGAGTTAAAAATCAAAAAAATCTGTCTTCCCTCAGCCGGCAATGCCGCTTCTGCCGCCAGCTGCTATGCCGCTAAAGCTGGCATACAAGCGCATGTCTTCATGCCCAGGGACGTGGATTCTACTTTTGTTTTAGAATGCCGGGCCTTCGGAGCCGTGGTTACTTTAGTGGACGGTTTAATCTCTGATGCGGGCAAAGTTATGAATCAGCAAAAGCAGCCGGACTGGTTCGATTTATCTACTACCAAGGAACCTTACCGGGTGGAAGGGAAAAAGACCTTAGGGTTGGAGCTAGCCGAGCAATTTAACTGGGAGCTACCGGATGTGGTAATTTTCCCGACCGGAGGAGGAGTCGGCATAATCGGGATGTGGAAAGCTTTTGATGAAATGGAAAAAATCGGTTTGATTGGAAAAAAGAGGCCGCGGATGATAGCCGTCCAGGCCGAAGGCTGTGCCCCTCTGGTCAAAGCTTTCCGTGAGAAAAAAGACAAAGTGGAAGAGTGGAAAAATGCCGCCACCATCGCTTCTGGATTAAGGGTTCCCAAGCCATTTGCCGATTCCATAGTATTAAAGGCCTTAAAAGAAAGTAAGGGAGAAGCTATAGCGGTTAGCGACCAGGAAATCGTATCACGTCTGAAGGAATTAGCCGGTGCAGAGGGAATTTTTGTATGTCCCGAAGGGGCTTCAAGTTTAGCAGGATTAAAAAAGCTTTTGGCAGAGAAGAAAGTCGATAAAGGCGACAAAGTCGTTTTATTTAACACCGGTTCGGCTTTGAAACAAATAGAAACTTTGAAAAGATTTTTACAGTTAAACTGAAACGTACCTGTAAGGAGGAAAGATGAGAAAACTTATGTTGAGTGGATTGGTTGTCATATTGGGAACATCCTTAAGTTTAGCCCAAACCCCCGGAATAGACACCACCGGCCAAAGAGTAACTAAGTACCCTAAAATCGACACCACTGCTAAGAAGGCACCTCAATACAATAAAATAGATACCAGCGGTAAGAAAGCTCCGGTTCCCATCAAGATAAACGCTCAAGCAAAGAAGTCTCCGGGCAAGACCGGAATTGACACCACTCAAAAAGCTCCACCAATAAAAACAAGCGGAATTTCTACTAAAGAGATTCAATCCGATAAAAATTTTGAGTTAAGCGGAGTGAAATTTAACCGGGTTAACAAAGATGTGATTTCGGTATCCGGCAAGCTGACCAATAAATCCGGCCGAAATTACTCTAAGTCGGCTACTTTTAATTTTTTCATTTTTGGCTCCGACGAATCGGTCCTGGGCAGCGGAACCATAAAAGTTAGCGGGCTTTCCAATAATGCCACGGTGAACTTCACCGGTAAGATTTACTCCCGCGCAGACCATAATCAAATCAGCAAATACAAAATCCAGTTTGTAAAAGGGAGTTAATTTGTAGGGGCTGGGCATGTTCAGCCCTAATCTTTATTACACGGGCACTTTAATGTTTGGTGCCGGTAGCTGCAGGCTTCAGCCTGCGTTTAGATTAAACGCAACCTCAAGGTTGCGGCTACCGAAACAGAAAAATAGGATATTTGCTATTATCTGCCGGAGGCCGGAGTCGAACCGGCATGTCCTTGCGGACACCGGATTTTGAGTCCGGCGCGTCTACCAATTTCACCACTCCGGCATAGTTTAACTACAGCGATTAAGTTAATTAGCTCGAATACCAAAGTCAAGACCACTGTCTGAAAAATAACTCTCGAAGAAACTTAGGTCTAGCGGTTAGTCGTGGGAAACTGAGGCGGGGTTGAAAATGGCACTTCCTGGCAGTGCTTGAAATCGAAACATCAAAAGTCCAGCTGGTCCGGGTAAACCCCAGAATCAATCAATACTCTTCAAGAAATCCGCAACTGTTTTGTTTACCTCTTCCGGTTGGTCGAACCATAAACAGACGCGGGAATTGGAGATAGTTTTTACTGTAATCTTAGGATTCTTCTCCACACATCCCTCCCAACTTTTGTGACAGTAAGCCTCCATATAATCCTGACCGGGATCGTGCCAGTTTCCCTCCAGGCCGGGCTCGAGCATAAGCACGGGCACGCTAACTTTGGCCATCTCAACTGAAATATCCTGAGCATTGAATTCGCATAAATAACGCACCCACACATGTAGCTTGGGGGAAGCGGCTTCGCGCCACAGCCGTAATCCGCGAATCGGATTGACCGCGTAATCAGCCGGAAGAAAGTTATTGTCATCCCAGGTCTCGCGTGTGACGGTCCTGAACCACTGCGGCGCCAAATACTTGTCGATTGTAGCAACCCGTTTTTCCGGAGTCTCGTAGTAAGCAGCATACTGCGTGCCGGTGACCTCCATTCGTGCTGACCCCGAGAGGATAATGATAGCCCTTACTTTATCCGGATGCTTCATCGCCAGGCGAAGCGCAATCTGTGTTCCGGTGAGCCAGTGACCTACTAGTATAATGTTCTGGAGCTTTTCCTCTTCCATAATTTTTTCTATAGCAGACAAAGCCCCATTGGTCCAAGTTTGCTCGCCAAAGCTGGTCTTTTCGCTTGGGCAAGGTGGAGCCGGTGTTCCGCCGAAACCGGGCAAAGTCACGGCGAACATGCGGTATTTATCTGCAAAGCGCTCCATAAATTCCTTGAAAATATTTCCGCTGAACCCCAAACCGGGGATTAGAATCATCGACTGCTTTCCCGTTCCCATCTTCATCACTCCGCCGAGTGTGCCAAGTTTGGCGGTCTGGTAGCCGGGTGGGTCTATCAGGTTGTTGAGGGTGGAATCCTGTTGCATGATTCGGATGCAGGTATCTTGCCCCTGTAGAAGCGGTGCCGAGATAATCAAAATTAGGCAGGCAGTCAGGAAAACCCGACCACTCCAGATTAAGATTGATTTTTGCATATGACTCCTTAATTTTTATTACGTAAAGCAATGTGGCAGGTTTCCGATATTTTGTCAAGCTGAAATAGGACTTGACAATGAAATTTTCTTTTTTACTTTTACTTTAAATCTATGGGGCCGTAGTTCAGTTGGGAGAACGTCTGACTGGCAGTCAGAAGGTCACGAG
>JBIOYE010000190.1:0-7662 GCA_044870015.1 Candidatus Zixiibacteriota bacterium | reverse complement strand
CCAAGGTCGGTCCTTCACCGGTTTGTCAGACTTTGAAATTCTTTGCCGATACCAGCGGAACTTATAAGTTCATCTTTAAAGCCACCGACGAATGTGGCAAAACCGACTATGATACCGCGGTTTGGGTGATTAATAGCAATAGAGTGCCAATGATTGTTTGTCCCTCTAACGGCTTTGTCACGGTTTGTACTCTGGGAGCTCCGATTTGTCGCCAGCTAATGGCTTATGACCCAGATGGAGATAGTTTATGCTTAACCAAAATTTGCGGTACCGGAAGTTTCTCGCAGACCTGCGGGGACTCTCAAGTAGTGGCTAACTTCTGCTTTGTTCCGGATTCATCTGGAACCTATAATTTCTGTTTCGAAGCCAAAGAAAAGAATGGCTGCGGGAAAGCTGATACCTGTATGTACACAGTGACAGTTAAACTCGATTCTTTCCCACCAGTGGTTAATGCTCCGGATTCCACCAAGAGAATTTGCCAGGCAGACACCATAAGATTTACAGTTTGTGCCACTGATGGTGATTTTGGCGATAGCATAACTTTAGAGAAATGCAGCGGCAACGGAAGCTTCCCAGCCAAGAAAGGCGTTACTCCGGTCTGCCAAGAGTACAAATTCTATGCCGATACTTGTGGAACTTACAAATTCTGCTTCAAAGCCACTGACCAATGCGGTAAAGTAGCTTATGATACCGCAGTCTATAAAATTGAGGTTCACAAGAACGCTCCGGTGGTTACCGCTCCGGATGGCGATACATTCTTCTGTAATCCAGATACTTTAAAATTCCAAGTTTGCGCCACTGACGCGGACTGTACAGATTCAGTCAGATTGGAAAAGGTTTCTCCTGTGGGATTGGGATCTTTTGTAACCACAACCGGTTTGCCGCAGGTCTGCCAAACCCTAAAAGCATATATTGAAACTACAGGCACTTATTGCTTTGTGTTCAAAGCCACGGATGAGTGTGGCAGGACCGATATGGATACCGCTTGTTGGCAAGTAACCATAAACAAAAAGCCGATTATAATTGCCCCCGATACCATCAAGTACGTCTTATGTGCCGAAGGAAACCAAGTATGCTTTAATGTCTCGGCCAATGGCGGTGATGGTGACAGCGTCTGTATAGAAAAAACTTCAGCTTTGGGAACCTTCACTAAGGTTTGCGGAAAACCGGCGGCCATAGGACAATTCTGCTGGACCCCAACATTCAATGACACCTCCAAGTGTTTCGATATTATTTTCAAAGCCACGGATTCGTGCGGTTTGATGACTCAAGACACTGTGAAACTCTGCATCTTACCCCCTGATTCGACCTGTCAGTCCTGTATTACTGCTTCTGTCGGAGAGGTTATTGCTTCTCCGGGTGGAAAAGTTAAAGTTCCTATAACTATAGGAACCAGCACTACGGATATAGGTGGATTTAGCTTATGTCTTGAATATGACCCAGCTTTATTAACATTCGTGAACTTAGAAAGGGGACAATTCTTCGATCAACCCGGTCCTTTTGACGGCAGCTACATGTGGAATTACCTGGTTTGGAGAAATAACCCCTCCACAGTAATTCACAAGTTCAAACTGTGTATAATCGGTATTGGAAAACTGTACTACTATGGAGGAGTATGTTTACCGGCCGGTGGGCAGGGAGTTCTAAATGTCGAGTTCAGGTTATCCAACAATGAACTATATCGCTGTATGCGAACCCCGGTAATCTGGGAAAGGTTAGACCCGCAGTGTATCGTAAACGCTTTCACTGACTGCAGTGGAAACATAGTCTATGTCCCGGATGACACATTGTTCTACAATCCCCGAATTTGTGACAGCACCGCCTTATGGCCTAAACAGAACGTTCAGATCTGCTGTAACCTGAAGGATGGGGGCGTGACCTTTAAGTGTGACGTGGATCCGATTGTTATCGGAGATGTAAATGCCAACGGCTTTGCTTATGAAATCGGTGATGCGGTTTTATTCGCCAATTACTTTATTAACGGCCCGAATGTGTTCAGCTCCGACCCGGAAATTCGAGAAAGACAGATCGCTTCATCCGACATTAATCGTGACGGATTAACTTTATCGATTGCTGATTTGGTGTTCTTGCTAAGAATCTTAGCCGGTGATGCCCAGCCCTTAGGTGGTTCCATGGTGGCATCTATTACTCAGAGTACAGATGTGTTGTTCGATGGGAGGTCAGTGAAAATCAACAGTTCGGTTGATTTGGGAGCAGTCTTGATGACCTTCAATGGAAAAGCTACCAAGCTTGAGCCGATTGTAAACGGTGTACAAGCTAAGTGGGGTATTACAGAGGGAGAGACTAAAGTGTTGGTTTACGGTATGAAGAAGGGTGAAATGATTCCGGCCGGGACAACTGAGTTAGTGAAGATTTACGGCAAGGTAAAATTAGCCAAAGTCGAGGCGGCTGAATACTACGGAATTCCGGTGGATGTCAATATCGTCACTTCCTTTGGCAAACCGGAAAGCTATTTATTGTCGCAGAACTATCCCAATCCTTTCAATGCCGGCACAACTATCAAGTTTGCCACACCGGTCGATGGTAGAGTGAGTCTGAAAATTTACAACGTAGCCGGACAGTTAGTTAGAGAATTCAACGAGTTTAAGAATGCCGGATATCACTCTATTACCTGGGATGGCAATAACTCCAACGGTCAGAAAGTTTCCAGCGGTGTGTATCTGTATAAACTGCAGGTGGGAGAATTTACTGAAATTAGAAAAATGACCCTGCTCAAGTAATTGAGCAATTTCGCACAAAAGAAAAAAGCGGGTTTCCTTCAAATCCGCTTTTTTTGTTTTTATGATTTCAAACGCTGTCTCTACTACCTTACTTGTAAACAGTTGCTAAAATCAAGAAGGCGTCAGGAGTAACTCCTGACACAAGATGCTGGAATTTAGCCTTTCAGATTCCCTATTGGTTTCAGTTGCAGCACTTTTTTAGAAATTCCCAAAGAATCCACCGCGTCCACCACTTCCGAGATATCTTTATAAGCAAAGCCGGCCTCTTCCGCCAGACCGGACATGGAAACCGACCTGATTACAATCCCCCTTTTCTCCATTTTCTCTTTCAACTCGCTTCCCCGCACCTTTCTTTTGGCTTCGGCTCTGGACATGGTTCTGCCTGACCCGTGGCAAGTTGAGCCGAAGGTCTCCTGATGGGCAATTTCCGTCCCCACCAATAGAAAAGAACCGGTCTCCATAGAACCTCCCACAATCACCGGCTGGCCTATTTTTCGATAAATTTCCGTAACCTCTGGATGATTGGGACCGAAAGATCGGGTAGAACCCTTCCGGTGAACAAGTAATTTCTGGCTGTGTCCGTTTATCTGATACTCTTCAATTTTAGCAATATTGTGGCAGACGTCATAAACCAAATCCAGACCTAACTCCTGAGGGTCTTTTTTGAAAACCTCTGAAAAAGCTTCTCTGATTCTGTGTAAAATCACCTGCCGGTTAGCAAAGGCAGAGTTGGCGGCACAGACCATAGCTCCAAAATAATCCTGACCTTCAGGAGAGCTGAAAGGGGCGCAAGCCAGTTCCCTATCAAGAACCCTGATTCCGTATCTTCTCATAGCATCTCCAAAGATTCTTAGATAATCAGTCCCAATTTGGTGTCCGAATCCGCGCGACCCGCAGTGAACCATAATAAAAATCTGATTAGGACGGTCCAAGCCAAAAACCTTAGCCGCCTCCGGATAGTAGACCTGGTCAGTCAAAGCCACCTGAACTTCTAAGTAATGATTCCCTGACCCAAGGGTTCCCAATTGCCCCATTCCACGCTGCAGAGCATGTTTACTGACTTTATCCGGGTTGGCTCCGGCAATTCTGCCGTATTCTTCAGTTCTTTCCTTGTCTTCCTTCCAGCCGTACCCATTTTCGATGCACCAGTCCACTCCTTTGACCATAATCTCTCGGAACTGGTTGGGAGTCAGATTGACAAAGCCCTTACAGCCCACACCGGCCGGCACCAAGTAAAAAATTTTATCCATTAAGTCCGGCAGCTTGGGTTGAACTTCTTCCAGAGTCAAATTCGTTTTCACCAGCCGCATCCCACAATTTATATCAAAACCAATTCCACCGGGTGAAATCACCCCTTTATTTAAGTCAAAGGCCGCCACTCCCCCAATGGGAAACCCGTACCCCCAGTGGCCGTCAGGCATGCAGAGAGCATATTTCTGGATTCCGGGTAAACAGGCCACATTGGTGACCTGATTGAATACACCTTCATCCATTTCCTTAACCAATTTGTCCGTGCCCAGAACCCGGGCCGGAACCAGCATCCCCTCTTTTTCAGAGGTAGAGATTTCCCACACTCCCTCTTTGACTTTATGTATTTTATACTGCATCGTTCTCCTTAAATATCTAAAATTACCCTGGCCTTCCAAAACCTGTCGGATTTTTTGATCTCAAATAAGTGATACGTGACTGCTTTGACATCAGCTCTAAGTTTATGCTTTTGAGGATTAATCGCCTCTCCTCTAGCTTCTCCTTCTAACCTGTAATTCGTATTTCTCTGAACTTTAACTGAAAAATCTTTAAAGAGCATAGCTTTTAAATCTTTGAGATAAATCAGCTCGGCCAACCAGTCGAACAACAAATCCTCAACCGTTTTATTTTCAAGCTTTATTGTTTCAACCTGTTCAGGAGTTACGGTCTTTAAATCTGCCATAGCCTCAAAGGTGGCTTTGGCACAGTTGATAAACAGCTCTCCTAAAGTTTTTCCATAAGCTTCAAAGGCGGCATCGGCTATGGCAATTTTTTCCAAGAATTTAAAAGGCGCAATCCGGCGGGTTCTTTTCTTACCTTTTTTCTTTTTGGCTTTTGAGCTCATCGGCTCTCTTTTTGGCTCGGATGGTTAAAACCCAGCCCAGGCTTAGACCTAAAAATAAAGCCAAAATCAACCATAAAGCCTGAGACATGGTGAAAGACCAGATTAAAAATTTGACCGGGAAAGCTTGGGTATTTTGCACCAGGAAGATTAAAAAGACGATGAATATAATTAATAGCAAAAATTCTTTAACCGTCATATAAGAAAAAAAGCCCCTGGCAAAGGGGCTGTAAACATTTCCTGCTTCATCTTTTGATTTAACCGGTTTGAGTTGGAGGTGCGGGTTTTACAATACAATCCACCGGGCAGACCGAGATACAGTGTGAACCTTCCGGTAAGCTGGCACATTCATCACAGGTGTCCGCATTGACCAGATATATGTCCCCGGCACTGATAGATTCAGTGGGACATTCCGGCAGACATAATCCGCAGGCGGTACACTGGTCGTTGATGAAAACTGCCATTTTCCCTCCTAAAGTATTTTATCTAATATACGTAAAGTGGCAAAAAAAGCAAGAGGAAATTTTATGGTCAACGGTATCCATCAAAAGCCAGAATAATGAATGAAATTAAGTATGGCTACTTGGACTTACAGATTAGGCATTCAAATAATACACTTTTTCCTTCACTTCTCGGCTGGCAGGAGTAGTCTCCAGTTCTTTGGGCCAATGAATTACAAACTTTGTCCCCTGTCCGACCTGGCTGTGGGCCTGGATTTTTCCCTGATGCAGATTCACAATTTTTTTCACCAAGCTCAAACCCAAACCGGTCCCCATCTCCTTGGTGGTAAAAAAGGGATTAAAAATCTTGTCCAATATCTCTGCCGGAATCCCTACTCCCTGGTCGGTCACTTCGACTCTCAGAAAGTCTTTTTCTTCGTCAATGCTGACCTGCAATTTTCCCCCGCTGGGCATGGCTTCAAAGGCATTCTGAAAAAGGTTCTGAAAACATTGCTTGACGAGAAGCTTGTCTGCCATGATGAAATTTGCCTCTTCCGGAGCCGGTGTAGCTAAAAAAATGTCTTTTCTCTTGGTATATTCTGAAGTCTGATGAAAGCTCTCGTTTACGATTTCTTTTAGATTCACCTTCTCCAACGCTAAATCCAAAGGCTTGGTGAAATTCAAAAATTTGGCTAAAAGCTGTTCCATCACCAGAGATTCGGTGACTATATGCTGGATTATTTCTGAATTGCCGGTGTCTTCCTTCAGAACCTTTTTCAAAAGATTGGTAAACCCTATGATAGAGCCCATGGAATTTCGCAGTTGATGAGCCAGGCCGGCCGACATTTCCCCTAAAGCCGCCATCTTTTCCTTAAAATTAATCTCCTCCTGTAATTTCTTGATGTCACTGATGTCGCTGAAAAGTAATCCCTCCCCTACCAGTTGTCCCTGGTCATCCTTAATCAATGAACTGCTGGCAGATAAATACACTTTTTCGCCGTTGGCTTTCTCCACCTCTAGGTCCAAATTCTTCACCACTTTTTCTTCAGCCAAGGTTTTATCAATTAAATGAGCGAGCAGGTTTTCCGGACCTAAAATCTTTTTGTAATGAGAATTTATGCTGGAAGCTGATTTTAAGTCCAAAATCTCTTCTGCGGCTTGGTTAAGGCGAGAAATTTTTCCTTCCCGGTCGCAGATAACTACTCCGGAGGAGATAGAATCCAGGATATAATCATTCAGTCTGGAAAGATTATCTGCTTTTTCGGAAGTAGATTGATATAGCTCGTGCAGAATCTGTTCTTTATGCTTAAGTTCGTCAATGGTCTTTTGAAAAGTTTTCACTACCGAATCGATTTCAGTTTGGGAATTTTCTCCTAGAACCAGCTGAGCTTCTGTGGCAGTGTGTTTTATTTCCTGATACGGTTTTAAAGTCACCCTGATAATCCAAAAGGTAGCTATAAGAGCCAAAAATATTCCCACACCGCCGAAAAAGAATTCCAATTTGGATAATTTCTCCAAGGTAGCTAAGTTTCCGGCTCGATTCTTCAACGCTGCAATTACGAAGTGAGTTTGATTGTTGATTTTAAAGGGATGGAAGTAGTATTTATAATATCTTTCCTCATCCTGACCGGAGGATAGCTTTTCTTTGACCACTTTGGAATAAACCGGAGTGCCTTTTCTTAATCTTTCCCAATCGGAGGGAGAAATTTGCTCGGCTATTTTCCTTATGACAGCCGGCCCATTTAAATCGGTAGAAAAAAGAATTCGCGGATTAAGGTACTGGGGACCAAAATCCAAAATATCAATCTCTTCAACTTCGGATTTAAAGGTAAGCTCGATCAAGGCTTTTCTCAAAGTAGTTTCATCTGCCGGCTGAAGCTCTTTGAATAAAATTTTAACGGAGTTTCCGACAGTGGTCAGCTTCTGGTCAAATTCTTTGCTCAAAGAGGCCTTGGTGACTTTCAGCAGATACAGGGTGCCGAAATTAATCAAAACCAGGAACAGAAGTAAAAGCAAAAAGGCAATTTTAAGCTCGGATTCGTAGGTTAACTTTAGCTTGGGTTTCATACAGGTTTGTCTTATTTAGTTTTATCGACAAAACCTGCCAGTTATCTACTAAATGGGAAATGATTAGCGGGAGAAAAAATAGGATAAATAGAGCTTAATCAAACTCTCCCCCCAGAACAAGGCAATTACAGAAGCTATGGCTAAAAACGGACCAAAAGGGATGGTTTTGTCTTTATTGGACTTGGAGAGGGTCAATTTCAGTCCTCCAATTAGAGCACCTAAAAAACTGGCCAAGAGTATGACCACAATCAAATTTTTCCAGCCCAGAAAAGCACCCAATAAAGCAGCCAATTTTATATCCCCTCCACCCATGCTCTCTTTTTTG
>JBIOYE010000189.1:0-6755 GCA_044870015.1 Candidatus Zixiibacteriota bacterium | reverse complement strand
CCACTCCACTGAAAGTTTGGACCAAGCCCAAGATAATCAAGAAGTGAGCATAGGCGGAATTCTGACCAATTTAAAGACCAATATCGACAAAAAAGGGAAACAGATGGCTTTTGCCACGCTGGAAGATTTTTTGGGTGCCGTGGAGCTGGTGATTTTTTCAGACGTATTTGAAAAATTCAGAGAGCTGATTTACACCGATTCTTTAATCTGGGCCAAAGGCCGGACCTCCACCAAAGAAGGGGAAAAGCCCAAGATTATCGTCAACCATTTCCTGCCCTTAGAAGAAGTCAATCAAAAACTGCCAGGCAAACTGCACTTACTTTTGGGGAAACAGGATTTTGACAGCTCCTCCTTTGACAATCTCAAGAAGCTACTTTCTTTTTCCCAAGGTCATACCCCGGTTTTTTTGCATGTCAATACCGCTGCCCAGGAAAAAGTGAGCGTTCGCTTAAAAAATATCACGGTTTTATTGACTGAAAAACTGGTGCAGGATTTAAAGCAACTGGTGGGAGAAGAGAATATCCGACTGGAACTGGAAAAGAATAATCTACATTCCCGCTCTGTAAAAGTGAGCCATTTAGCCGATTAGATTAGAAAAGTTTAGGAGCCCAACGGTCTATAAACAAACAGTCCCAAAAGTATAAACGTAGCACTGATAAATTGCGAGGAGAAGATGAAAAGAAGGATATGGTATCCGGTTTTGCTGGTCTTGGTAGGATTAGTTTCATTGGGTTTTTCGGACAAAGAGAAGAAAAGTTCCCAAGCTAAAAGCTCATCCGGGGAGTTAGTCTGGTATCGCTACGACGAAGGGTTGAAGAAAGCCAAAGCTGAAAAGAAGCCGATTCTGGTGGATTTTTACACCGACTGGTGCGGCTGGTGTAAAAAGATGGATAAAGATACTTATACCAACCAGGAAATCGTAAAATTGCTCAACGTCAATTTCATTGCGGTCAAAATCAACGCCGAGTCCAAAAACCCTTTGGACCTTAAGGACCCAGACGGCAAAAATAAAACCGAAGCCCAAATCGCCAGAGAGTTCAAGGTTTCAGCTTATCCGATCACTTGGTTTTTGAGACCAACCGGTGAGCAAATAGCACCGCTGCCAGGTTATCGCGGTCCGGCGGATTTTCTGCCAATCTTGACTTTGGTTTCTGATTTTGTCAAAGAAAAAGCTTATGAAAAGATGACTATAAATGAATATATCCAGAAGAAAGAGAACTCCAAAGTCAAAAAGAATTAGAAATCAGCTTAATTTTAGAACAAATAAACGGAGCTTAAAGGCTCCGTTTTGCTTTCAAAACTCTTGACTTAATAAATAATTTCATTATTTTTAATAAATTTTGAACCATTCTGGAATCTGAGTAATGAAAAAAATCGTTGTCCTTGTCATATCTCTGCTTTTGCCGGCCCATTTTGCCAGCGCTACCAAATACGCCGGGGCTTTTTTGGAAATGGGGGTAGGGGCTCAGGCCTTGGGAATGGGGGGTGCTTTTGTAGCGGCGGTCAATGACCCCTTTGCCACATACTGGAACCCGGCCGGTCTGTCTTATCTATCACACAAAGAATTGGCCTTTATGCACTCAGAAACCTTCGGGTCACTTCTAAATCACGATTTTATCAGCTATGCTTTTCCTTACAAAAATTCGGTAGTGGGCGCCAGTCTTTATTATTTAGGTGGTGGGGGCGTGAAATTGACCAAACTGCAAGATGCCAACCAACCTTTAGGGTTTGCCAATCGAGCTATCGTAGCTGATGAAGTCAGTCATGGTGATTATACTCTTTTGCTTTCTTATGCCAAAACTCAAACCGCCAAATTCCGCTGGGGAATAACCGCCAAAATTATTTATCGGGATATCCCGGATACTACTACAAGTTCAGCTTTCGGTTTGGGTGTCGATTTAGGAGCACTTTTTGCCCCTTATGATTTTTTGACCCTGGGAGCCAATCTGAAAGATGCTACCACCACTTTATTGGCTTATGACAATGGCACCAAAGAGAGCATTGCCCCCACTTTTAAGTCCGGCTTCATGCTTCATAAAGATTACAAAAACTTTTCCCATCTACTGGCCTTCGATGCAGATCTGCGTTTCGAGGGTAGGAGAAGCGCCACCCAATACTGGTTGGGAGACGTATCTATGGATACCCACTGGGGCTGGGAATCCTGGTATAAACAAAAAGTCGCCGGGCGGGTCGGTTTTGACCAGGGGAACTTTACGGCCGGCTTAGGGGTTGTCGTATCAAAATTCAGAATAGATTTTTCATTTTTAAGCCAGGAAGAATTAGATAACGCTTATCGTTTATCTTTGAACGTAAAACTATAAAGGAAAGGGTGAAGTTATGTCGAAGACAAAAGTAATAATGGTTGCAGTTTTTCTGGTGTTGGCAAATGCTCTGGCTTGGCCACAGAGCAAAACCTCCAGTACCTCCAATGTAGTAGCCACCATCAACGGCGAGAAAATAACCACACAAGACCTGCAAAATAAATTCAAAGAGTTACAGTTGGATAAAGCGCTGGGCCAGCCCGATGCCGATTTGGAGAATAAAGTCCTGCAGGATATGATCAATGAAAAGCTGGTGGAGCAGAAAGCCAGGAAGATAAATTTAAAAACGGATAAAAAGTTTCAAGACCAGCTGAAGGAAAATTTAGACGGCTTCGTCATGAGAAAAATGTATCAGGATCTGATAACCAACACGGTTAAAGTTGAGGAGCCGGATATAAAAATTTATTACGAAGAGAATAAAGAGAAGATGTTCAAGCAGGCCGAGGAAATTAAAGCCAGTCATATTCTAATCAAAGTCGAGGAAGACAGCACCATCAAAGACGCCAAGAAGAGAGCCAAGAAAGCGGATAAAGAGGCCCAAAAAAGGCTCAAAGAACTACAGAAAAGAATCAAGCAGGGGGAAAACTTCGCCGAACTGGCCATAAAGTTTTCCAGGGATAATGCCACCCGGGAAAAAGGAGGGGACTTAGGATATTTCCCGCGGGGAAAGATGGTGGCTGAATTCGAAAAGGCGGCCTGGGATTTGGAAGTAGAGGAAATCTCGAAGCCGGTCAAAACCACTTTTGGTTACCACTTAATCCTTTTGACCGACAAGAGACCGGAAGGATATCAACCCCTGGATAATCAATTGACTGAAATCATCAAAGCCCGTTTGAAAAGAGACCAAGAGCAAAAAAGATCGGTGGTCTTTATGGACAGTTTACAATCCAGCGCTGATTATGCTTTCAACGAAAAAGTTTTGAACCAGCCTGAAGCATCTGTTACTGGCAACCCCTGGGTCATAACTGTAAACAAAAAAGATACCATCAGATTTCAGGAATTCAAAAGAGAGCTCCCCGGGTACCTTTTGCAGAGAAAACTTACGGCGGCGAGTTTAGACGATAAAAAAGAGTTTTTAAAAGTCTGGGCCCGCAACCTGATTTTAAAACAGGCCGCCCGTAAGTTAGAGTACTACCGGAGTAAGGAAGCCAAAGAGGAAGAAAAAAATTATACCATGAAAGAGGGAATCCGGCGGTTCCTGGAAAAAAAGATTACCACCCCCTATCAGCCCACAGATGAGGAGATGCGCAAATATTATGAATCCCATCCGGAAAAGTACGCCCAGGCCAATCCTCTGCACGTTCAGCATATAATTTTTGCAGATTCGCTCAAAGCGGCCGAGGTGCGCAAGAAGATTTTAGGCGGCGCCGATTTCAAGGAGATGGCTTTGCAGTATTACCCGGGTGAAAAAGAGATTCGTGAAATAGCTTATGACTTGGGATACATCTCCGGCACAGAGTTTCCGGCTCAATTTTTTCGTGCGGCCTGGAAACTGAATATCGGTGAAGTTTCCCAGCCGGTTAAAACTATGTGGGGATATCATCTCATCAAATTGATAGATAAAAAAGAGAAGCTCTCTTATGAACAGGCCGCCCCAGAAATCAGAACGGCCCTGATTAACCGGAAGAGTGACCAGATCCAGAAGCAGTGGGAAAAGAGCTTGCGCCAAGGTACCAATATCTGGATAAATCAGAAGCTTTTGAAAACTTTGGCTGTGGAGCTGAAAGCCCAGACTGCTGAAGAAAAAAATAAAGCCAACTCCGGAGAATAACCCCAAAACCGTTTTGGAAATTTTATTCGTAGAAGAATTTAAAAGAAAAGCCATCCATTTGGGGGCTTTGTCCATTCCCATGGGGTATTATTTTCTCCCCAAAAGAACTGCTCTTCTAGTTTTAATCCCCATCGTTTTAATCATTTTGACGGGTGATATAATCCGCCTGAAGGAACTCCCCGGCTCCAATTTAATAAAGCGCATTTTCGGAGCTATGTTGCGTGACCACGAAAACGCAGATTTATCCGGAGCCAGCTATATTTTGTCGGGAGCCGCTTTCACTATCGCCGCTTTTTCAAAACCGGTGGCTTTAGCGGCTTTGGGGTTTATCATTTTGGGAGATATTGCGGCGGCATTGGTGGGGAGAAAATATGGCCGAATCAAAATCGGTGATAAGACTTTAGAGGGGAGTCTGACTTTTTTTGGGGTGTGTATCCTGGTGGCTCTTTTGGTTCCGGATTTATCCTTTGTAATCGGGATAATCGGAGCTTTGATTGCCACTTTTATTGAAGCCCTGACTTTGCCGCTGGATGATAATTTGATAGTTCCGGTGATATGTGGATTGGCAATGCAGATTTTGGCGGCGATTTAAAATAATTAAAATTTCTCAAATTTTAATTTTATATTACGCCTAGCTCGTAGACCCACGTTGTCTTCAGCGTGGGAATAAATAAAATCTACAAAAACTGGATTTTTCCCAACCCCCGATTAATCGGGGCTGGCTCTACAGAGGCAGTTATATCTACAAGAGATTCATGAACTTAATACAGCCACAAATTTTTTTCTTGACAAAAACATCTCCCCTTAATATATTTAGCCAAATTTTATGGTTATCCTTACTGGATCCCGTGCTTCAGTAGGGACGCCAAGCAGTAGCAAAAACTTTTCACCTTAAAGGGAGGTTTAAAAAATTATGGCCACAGGGAAAATTAAATGGTTCAATGACAATAAAGGTTATGGATTCATTTCCCAGGAGGGGGGTCCGGATGTATTCGTCCATTTCTCGGCCATCGAGATGGACGGGTTCAAAACCTTAAAAGAAGGACAGGAAGTGGAGTTTGAAATGACTAATGGTGACAAGGGCTTGCAAGCCACTAAAGTGACCAGAAGATAAGCTCAAAAATTCCACGAAAGTTAAAAACCCCACTGGTGGCAAGCCACTCAAGGTGGGGTTTTTAGTTACGATTCGACTTCGCTCACCATAAAATAAAAATATAAGAATATGAAAATAATCGATTTACGCAGTGATACGGTGACCAAACCCTCCCCGGCTATGCGGAAAGCTATGTATCAAGCATTAGTAGGTGATGATGTTTTTGAAGATGACCCTACGGTTATCAAGTTAGAAGAGATGACCGCTGAAATCTTAGGTAAAAGGAAAGCCCTGTTTGTGCCCAGCGGGACTATGGGGAATGAAATCTGCATCAAAGTTTTGACCAAGCCCGGGGATGAGATAATTGTGGAAGAAGGTTCACATATTTATAACAACGAAGTGGGAGCAGCCGCGGCTTTAGCTGGAATTCAGCTTCACTTAATCAAAGGGAACAAAGGTGTCTTTACCGCCGAACAGGTGGAGGATGAAATCCGGGTGCCGGATGTGCATCACCCCAATGTGACTGTGATTGCGGTGGAAAACACTCACACCCAATCCGGGGGGACGGTATTTCCTCTGGCTGAAATCAAAAAAATTAAAAAGTTAGCAGATAAAAATAAAATCAAAATGCATCTGGATGGAGCTCGTTTGTGGAACGCCTGTATTGCCAAAGAAATAACTCCCAAAGAGTATGCGGCTCCATTTGATTCTCTCTCGGTCTGTTTATCCAAAGGTTTGGGTGCTCCGATTGGCTCTTTAGTGGCTGGGGATGAGGATTTTATTTTTGAGGCACGGAGAGTGAGAAAGAGATTAGGGGGTGGGATGAGACAGGTGGGGATTATTGCGGCGGCTGGGATTTACGCTCTGAAGAATAATTATAAAAGATTGGCAGAAGACCACCAGAATGCTAAATTTCTGGCTCAGAAGCTGTCTGAAATTGACGGTTTGGAAATTGATATGGAGACGGTGCAGACTAATTTAGTGGTGATTGATATTCGGAATTCGGGATTGTCTGTGCCGGAGGCGGTGGAAAAGTTAAAAGAAAAGAAAGTTTTGGTGGTGCCGTTCGGGAAGACTTTGATTAGGGCGGTGACGCATCTGGATGTGAATAGGAGGGATTTGGAAAGGGCGGTGGAACTGTTTGGGAAGGTGTTTTTGAGAAGGTAGTTTTTTAAAATTCCGTTAAAATGTCAAAAGTAAATCATCTCAACCGACAAATTCCTCCCTTAGCTCACACTCCTATGTATAACTGGCATAAGTTTTGGTCGAGAAAAACCTGGAATGTAGTGGGTGAGTATATAAAAACATATTCTAAAGAAGGTGAGATAGTCTTTGACCCTTTTGCAGGTAGCGGTGTGGTAGCAATGGAAGCATTAAAAATTAAACGTAGGGTCGTAATCTGTGATCTTCTCCCTGTTGCAACCGAAATTGCACGCTTAACCATTAAACCTGTTTCTGAAACTAGGCTGTATGATTCTTTTAAAATGGTTGAGTCAAAAGTAAAAGATAAAATTTTAAACCTTTATAAGACAAGATGCCGAAAATGTGGCGCAGAAATTTCTTTTACATG
>JBIOYE010000188.1:0-5351 GCA_044870015.1 Candidatus Zixiibacteriota bacterium | reverse complement strand
CCGTTCCCAAAGACAATCCCTTTTATGGTGAGCAAAGCCGAACCATTGTGGGACGCTCCAGAGCCAAGCCGGAAATCTGGTCATACGGACACCGCAACGTCCAATGCGCCGCACTCCATCCCGAAACGGGTCAGCTATGGACTGTGGAGCATGGGGCACGTGGCGGAGATGAGCTGAACCATCCGGAGGCGGGAAAAAATTACGGCTGGCCCGTCATCACCTACGGAGTAGATTATTCCGGTTCCACCATCGGAGAGGGAACCGCCAAACCTGGAATGGAACAGCCGGTTTATTATTGGGACCCGGTCATCGCCCCTTCTGGAATGTGTTTTTACACCGGCGACGCTTTTCCCCAATGGAAGGGGAGCATTTTTATCGGCTCTTTAACCCCGGGACTTTTGGTGCGGCTGACTTTGAAAGATAATAAAGTGACCGGGGAAGAGCGCTATCTCGGGAGTTTATATGAACGCATCCGGGACGTCCGCCAGGGTCCGGATGGACTGCTCTATTTATTAACCGACAATGCTGACGGAAGAATTCTGCGGATTTCGCCGGAAAAGGTTCGCTGATAAATTTTCTTGTTGTGTCGGGAGCAATTTAATGAAACCCCCATCTTCAGATGGGGGAGCTTCACAATACTAATTAGTAAGCCCCTCACTTAAGTGAGGGGCTTAGATGATTTACATATGTGAATCTCCCTCGATTAAAATCGAGGGTTTCAGCCTTGTGTCGAGAGCTATTCCCGTCACCTTGCCGTCAGGAGTAGCTCCTGACGGAACGAAAAGAAAGGATACTGTCTATGGTCAAAACTTATGGACTTACTCACCTTGCCCTATCTGTTCGGGATGCCAAGAAGTCTTTGCGCTTCTACCAACAGATATTCGGTGCCAAAGTAACCTACCAAGCCGAAGGTTGGATTGAAATCCAGACCCCGGGAGCAAAAGATTTCATCACCTTAGAGCAGAAATCCAGTGGTTCATCAAAATTTGGCAAAACCGGAGGAATCGCTCACTTCGGATTCCGGCTGACCAATCCTAAAGATATAGACAAAGCCATTAGAGCGATTAAACTAGCCGGAGGAAAAATTTTAAAGACCGGTGAATTCTCACCGGGACATCCTTATGTCTTCTTCCAAGACTCTGACGGCTACGAAATTGAAATCTGGTACGAATGAAAATTTTATTTCTTCTCCGCCACCTCTTTCTCCAACACCTCTAATCTCGTCTTCATCCCCTTATTCTCTTCTTCTAATTCTGCAACCTTGTCTTTCAATTCTTTCAAATCCATCTCTTCCTTCTTCCCTTCTCTAATCTTTCGGATAGCCCTCCGGGCATCAGATTTCAGACGATACTGCAGTTCCCTTTCGATAAATTTCTCCAGCTCGACAATCGCCTCCGGGTCACCCAAATCCCCCAAAGCACCCGCAACTGCTCTTTTAGTGTTAAAAAGCGGGTCCCACAGAAGATTCTCCAAAAATTCCCTGATTTCCTGCTTGCTGTAAGTTTTTGAAGCAGTTACAGACTCCTTCCCTTTCGCCAATTTCCCCAAAGCCCAAATAGCCGCATTCCTCACCGGCAATGGCTTTCCATAAGCAGAATATTCTTTAGCCAGACCAATCCCTTTTGAATCATCCAACTGCACTAAAGCATCAAAAACTGAAGCCCGAATCACATCATTGTGCGAATCGTATTTTAACCCCTCCAGAATCCAGTTATAAATTTTTTTATCTTTAGTTTTCCCCAGAGAGACCAGAGCTTCGGCTTTAGCATAGTAGCTGGAATCGGATTTAAACTGCTTATATAAAATTTCAGCCACATCCGGCTCATTTTTAAATTTCCCTAAAGCCGAAATTACGCTTCTTCTCACTCTGGAATCCGGGTCGGACAGCCCCTTTTTCAGAATTTGAAACGCCTCTTTTATTTTAATCTCACCCAATGCCTTGGTGGCTTCCTGACGGACCGCGTAAAACTTGTCTTCCAACAAAGTTTTCTCCAGCGCCTGTAAAATATTCTTCTCTCCCCCTTTTTTAGCTAATGCCTGACAGGCCTCCGAGCGTTCCCAGGAACGGGTAGAATTTTGCAGCTGATACAACAGTTCTTCAGTCGACTTGTCAAAATCAACCGTTTTCAAAATCTTATTCTCCGGGTCGAACTCCACCATTAAGGGCTTGGCATCCAGAGGCAGATAAAATTCCTGCTCTTTATTTTGGATTTTTATGGTTTTGACAGTTCTTCCTGCTGAAGTAGTAAAAGCAATCTCCAGCGGCATGTTAAAAATAGGTGTTAAAGAATCAGTTTTCTGTTCCTGGGAAATAGAAACAACTGCAGTTTTGGAAGAATCATCCCAGCTCGATTTGACTTTAAATTCCGGATAGCCGGCTTTGTAAATCCACTGCGAAAAAAACCAATCTAAATTTTGACCGGTGGCTTCTTCAATAGCTTTCTGAAAATCGTGGCTGTCCACACATTGCTCTCTGAATTTGGTGCAGTAATGCTCAATTCCTTTCCAGAACAGTTCATCACCTAAGAAAGATCTAAGCATATGCAAGACCCAGGCCCCTTTAGCATAAGTGTGGCTGTCGAACAAGTCGAACGGTTCTGCATAAAGGCTATAAACTATCGGGCGGCGGTAATCACTTTTATCTTCACCTAGATAGGCCTCTTTAGAACCCTGCATATCCAGCTGGTATTCATCTTCACCCAAATCATGCTGGCGATACAATGCCTCAAAAAAAGTGGCAAACCCTTCATTCAGCCAAGCCTGAGACCAGTGCTTGCAGGTCAGCAAATCCCCCCACCACTGGTGAGCCAGCTCATGCGCCACCAAACCTTCGGATTTCACATCCCAGTGGGCAATCCGGTCATGCAGAGTTCTTTCGGTCAAAGTAGTAGCGGAAATGTTTTCCATCCCTCCCCACATAAAATCAGTAATCGCTGTTTGAGCATATTTTTCATAAGGGTATCTAACTCCGATTTTATCGGAGAAAAATTTCAGCATATCCACGGTCTTGGAGAAAGCATACTTAGCTTGACTCTCTTTACCTTTGGGCACATAATACAAAACTGGGATACCGTCAAAATCCTCTTTGATTTCCTGATATTCCCCCACGATAACGGAATTCAGATAATTGACATGCGGTATATCCTCTTTCCAGTGAAAAGTTTTGTTCCCGTTTTTCTTATCTTCGGTGACTGAAATCAATTTACCATTGGAGATGACTGTGAAATTATTTTTAACCGTAGCAATTATTTCACTGGTAAACCTATCATTGGGAAAATCATATCCAGGATACCAATAGCGGTTATCCTCGTCTTCTCCCTGGGACCAGATTTGGTAAGGCTTGCGGGGATAAGCTTTATCCGGCTGGATGAAATACAGCCCCATTTTGGGTAACCCGCTGTATTCTATGGTCAAATTAATCTGCTCGCCGGAATTTTTGGCCTGGGGAAGTTTTATTTTCAGTTTGCCGTCAGAATTTTCAAAAGCCAGATTAGTTCCGTCCGTTAAATATGTTTTGGTGACTGTTAAATCCACACAATCCAAATCAATCTCTTTTAAATTATTATTCAGAGGGGTCAGAGTATAAGCAACTTTTCCGGAAACCGTTTTCTTAACTTCGTTCAGAGCAATTTCTAATTTCATATGCTGGATGTCGTAAGTCCGGCTGGGACCATAATGAATCGTGGCTACCCCTTCCGCATATTGAGCAAGTGTTAGATTAACACCTGTTAAACAGACTATCTGAGTGAAGAATAATAGTAGAAGTATTTTACGCGGTTGCATAAAGATTCCTTTCCTGAAGAAAACTTTCTATTTAAAAAAATTAAGTCCTGCTAATGCATTAAGTTTATCAAAATATATAAACGATAAACCTGTGTCAAGAAGAGAAAGTGAGTTTGCCAGAGTTAAAATGGAAAAACTGGTATAGCTGGGAGAGATAAAATTATTTGCCCGCCGGCTGGTGATCCAGCACTTCCCTGATTTTGTTGACCAAAATTTCCTGGGTAAAAGGTTTTTGCAGGAAAGCCGTTCCGGGGGCCAGCCAACCCTGATTCACTACTGCGGTATCGGTATACCCCGACATAAACAGAACTTTCATCTCCGGCCGCATGGGCACCAAAAGCTTAGCCAACTCAGGCCCGCTCATCTGCGGCATTACTACATCCGTCAGAAGCAGCTGAATCGGCCTTTCATATTTTTGACAGATTTCCAGCGCCTCACCGCTGTGTCCGGCTTCCAAGACTGTGAAACCGTTTTCACGCAGAAGGTCCCCGATCAATTCCCGCACATCCGCCTCATCCTCAACCAATAGAATAGTTTCCAATCCGTCTTTCTGCTTGATTTTTTCGGAAGTTTGGACTTTGGGCTCTGCGGTTTCTTCTACTTTGGGCAGGTAAACTTTGAAAGTTGCCCCCTGCTTCGGCAGACTGTTTACTGAAATATGACCTCCGGATTGCTTGATTATCCCATAAACCGTAGCCAGACCCAAACCGGTCCCTTTCCCTTTCTCTTTGGTGGTAAAAAAGGGTTCGAAAATCTGGGGCAGGGTTTCCGGTTCGATACCGGAGCCGGTGTCGTTGACAATTAAGTTTACATAAGAGCCAAATTCAGCCCCGGAGTGCAGGTGTTGATTTTTATGGTGTATCTCCACATTGTCGGTTTCGATAGTCAGCCTGCCTCCGCTGGGCATGGCATCCCTGGCGTTGACCACTAAGTTCAAGATTACCTGACTGACCTGTCCCTGGTCGGCTTTTACTTTTCCTAAATTTTTGGCTAAAACCGTCACCAGCTCAATATCCTCGCCGATCATTCTTCTCAACATCTTATCCATATCCGAGACCACTTCGTTTAAATCCAGAACTCTGGGCTGCAATACCTGTTTGCGGCTGAACGCCAGGAGCTGTTTGGTCAAAAGGGCCGCTCTTTCCGAAGTGCTTAAAATTAAATTGATATCCCGGTTCAGGGTCTCTTCGGCTCCAAATTTTCTTAAAAGTAGTTGACAGCGTCCCATGATAATGGTCAAGAGATTGTTGAAATCGTGAGCCACTCCGCCGGCCAGTCTCCCGATGGCTTCCATTTTCTGGGCCTGGCGCAGCTGCTCTTCGCTTTTGTAGAGGGCTTCTTCCACTTTTTTCCCCTCTGTGATATCAACCATGACTCCTATCAGCTCTTTGACCCGACCGTCTTCAATGATAATTCTTACAATATCTCTCAGCCACACGATTTTTCCGTCAGCAGCCAGCATGCGGTATTCAAATTCATGCGGCATTCTATCCTGGGTTGATTTCAGGCAGTAGGAAATTGCCCATTCCCGGTCATCCGGATGAATATGGTCTCGCCAGAAGTTGGCA
>JBIOYE010000187.1:0-4935 GCA_044870015.1 Candidatus Zixiibacteriota bacterium | reverse complement strand
TTCCAGCATTGGTGCGATAGGTTTCGGACATTACTTTCCTTTGCTTATTTAAATCCCACAGGTCGGCTTTGACTCTTAAATTTGTCCCTTTTAACTCAATTTCTCCGCTGATTAAAAATTCGGCCCCGATTTCAACCCAACTGTTCCAGTCCGGAGGATTGGAGTGGGCTATTTTTTCCTGGTCTGGTGGCTCTAAAATTTCGAAAAATAAGGAGAAACTCAAATCCTTTTTGACAATCTCTTTGATTTGGGATGCTAAAACCGGCTCTTCGGTAATGATAAAGGACTGGACCGGAACAAAATCACCTATGGCTAGCTCTAACGGTTCCGATTGACCGGTGGTGATTTTGGCGTAGATGTCGGTCTGGGCCGAAATATTTTGGGGAGCGTAAAGCAAAAAAACAAAACCGAAAATCAAATAAAACTTGCGGATTAAATTTTTATTCATGGAGTGTATTCGAATTCCAGATGCACCCCCAGATATTCGGAAGTAAACTGGGAAGGCAAAGGGGGTAAAGGGGAAGCAGAGATTACCGCTCTGACAGCGGACTGGTCAAAGATGGAAACTCCTGAAGGGACTTCAATCTCGGCATTGATAATTTCTCCATTTCTCAATATCTTAAAATAAACTGTAGCTTTTAAAAGGCCCCCTTTAACCGGATTTCTCCAGGACTCTTTGATTTTTTGCAGCATCAAATCCACGTAGTAGCTATTTTCCAGCCCTTTCCCCTCTAAAACTGCGGAGCTGATTCCCTCTCCCGACTTGGATTCTTTCTTGCTCTCATCTTCTGTTTTTTCTTTTTTCAAATCTTCCAGAACCTGTTTATCCGGAGAAATCTCCTTTTGGGTAGCTTTTTTGACCGGCTTGAAAGCCACCCCTTTTTCTTTGGCTTTAAGAGTTTTGACATCGGTGACTGTCGCAGCCGAAGCTTTGGGCATACTGACTAAGTTGACCCGATATACCATAGGGTATCCCTTGACTCTGGCGGTGGAGGATGAGATAAGTACTACGAAGATAATTATTATGAAATGAACTGCCAGCGAACCCAAAAACTCTCTTTTCATAATCTCTCTTCTTCAGTCACTAATCCTAAATTTTCTATCCCTAAAGATTTTATTTTCCCCACTATTTGGATGACCAGTCCGTAAGGCACCTCGCGGTCGGCTCTCAAGTAGACTGACTTGGCATTCTTGGCTCTTTTGACCTGGGCTAAGCGGGAGCTGAATCTATCCAATATTATCGGTTTATCATCTATGAATATTTTCCCTTGCTTGGTGACGGAGACCAAGATTCCTTCCCCCATTTCTTTGGTGGAGGCGCTGGTTTTGGGCAAATTGACCTCTACTCCGGATTGCAGCATGGGGGCGGCTATCATAAAAATTATCAGTAATACCAAAACGACATCCACCAAATTAGTTACGTTGATATCCGCCATCAAGGGATAAGATTTTCTCATAAGAGATGCTCTTTTTTAATCTGGGATACCAGCTCGGAGCTGAAATTGTCGAACAGGACCGAAAACCCCCTCATTTTATTATTGAAATAGTTGAAGCCGATGACAGCCGGTATGGCTACGGCTAAACCTACTATGGTGGCGATTAAGGCGGTGGCAATTCCCGGGGCAACTACGGCCAAACTGGCTGAGCCTTTGACTCCGATACTGCGGAAAGAATCCATCACCCCCCAGATGGTACCTAAAAGCCCTAAAAAGGGAGCTATATTTCCGGTGGTAGCTAAAAAGACCAGATATTTTTCTAACTTTTCCAACTCTTCGGTAGCAGTTCTTTGAACCGCTGATTTTACTTCATCTAAGGCCTCAAAAGTCAGAGTTATTTTGGGATTGGTCTCTTCGACATACACCGGATTATCCCGGGCAATCTCCTGCACGGTTCTGTAGCCGGTAACAAGAATTTTAGAAAGAGGAGTGCCGGACATGGCCGCCAAGGTGGCAGAGGCCTCTGAAAAACTTCTTTTCTGCCTGAATAAGTTAACGAATTTTTGGGACTGGGCCCGGGCTTTTTTAAAAACTTTCCATTTATAGACGATGACTCCCCAGGATACCACCGAAAACCACAATAAAAGCAATAATATTGCCTGGGCTATTATTCCGGAGGAGCCAATCATATTCCAGACCCCGCCGGAGAGCAAAATTATGTTTAAGTCTATACAGGGCAACATATTCTTAAAGTTTGTTATTTTTATTTGACAATCCGCTGACTCTCTTTATATTGATGCTCAATTTATCAAATAGTTTATTGAAATATATAAACTTACGTAAAAAGATTATAATAAACCAAGCTATTAAGTCAAGAAAAAATACTTTAAATTTTCCTTGACTAGAAAAAATCCAGGGAGTATATTGGACTTTCAAATATCAAACGGGAAAACCAATCAGAGAGTAAATATATTATAAGGGAGGTGAAAAGAATAGATGAAACGGCTCATCGCAGTTTTGTTAATCAGCCTTTTCAGCTTGGTGCTCGTGGCTGGATGCGGTAAAAAACAGGAACAGACCGAAACACCCACAACCGAACAGGCTCCGGCAACCGACACCGCCGCGGCTGCAACCGATACCGCTCAAGCGGGGGGAAAGTAATCTTAGAAAACCAGAAGGTTGGAAAAGGCAGCTTTATCCGGCTGCCTTTTTTGTCTGACAGACAAATTCTTTTGCTTTAACTTATTTTCATAACCAAAACGGAGGTTTTTATGCCGGATAAGAAACCACCCAAGTTCCGAAAACCACAAGAAAAACCCCAGCCCCCTCAAACTCAGGAACAGACGCCTTCTGCTGAAAAACAACATTTGAGCGAAGAGGAAAAACACAAGCGCCTGCTGGAGGAAAAAGAAGCCGAACGCATCCGGCAGGAAAAGTTAAAAGATTACCGCCGCCATATGATTCAGCACGGCAAACATCTCTTTGACCGTAAACGGAAAGATAAGTTTTTGGGCGGCACCAAGGGTCGCCGGGGTGGTTGATTTCAAGGTTTTGTGAGTCATAAAGTTTATTCTTCCAAGAAACTTATCCTCTTTAGTAAAAGATTCTTGATGATGATTGTTTGATATCATATGTCCAAAATTAGCCCGGAAATAAAAAGAAAAGTTGAGGAATTAAGAGAAAAGATTAATTATCACAATTATCTGTATCATGTTTTAGACCAGCCCGAAATCACCGATGCCGAGTATGACCGGCTCTTCGACCAGTTAGTCGAGCTGGAAAAAAGATACCCCGAATTAGTCACTCCCGATTCTTCTACCCAAAGAGTGGGGGCCGGCCCTTTAACCGAATTTAAGACCGTCCGGCACTCTCTGCCGATGCTGTCTTTGAATAAGGCCTCCACCCAAGAAGAATTCTTGGATTTTCACAGAAGAGTTTTAGAGTTATCCGGAGCAGATGAGAAAAAAATCAAGTATGCCGTGGAGCCGAAATTCGACGGTTTGGCAGTGGAAATAGTGTATCAAAATGGGGTTTTTACTCTTGGCTCAACCAGGGGAGACGGAATTATTGGTGAAGATGTTACCCAAAATTTAAAAACCATCCGGACCATTCCTCTGAAGTTACTTTCCAAATCTGTTAAAATCCCCAGATTGATCCAAGTCCGAGGGGAGATAATTATTCCCAAAAAAGATTTTGAGAAATTAAATAAAGAGCGGGAAAAAAAGGGGGAGCCACTTTATGCTAACCCCCGAAACACTGCAGCTGGGTCGGTCAGACAACTGAACCCCCAAATTACTGCCTCCCGCCCTTTAGAGATGTTTGCCCACGGAATTGGCCTTTTGGAAAACGGCAGACTTTTTTCTCATTCTGAAATCCTGAAATACTTAAAGCAGCTGGGCATTAGAGTAAGCGAGCACTGGAAGTTATGTAACAATGTAAAGGAGGTAATGGAATTTTATCGTAGGACTCTGGAAATCAGAGACAGACTGGATTACGAATTGGATGGAATTGTCATCAAGGTTGACGACCTTAGCTTACAAAATAAATTGGGTGAATTATCCCGTTCCCCCAGATGGGCTATCGCCTGGAAATTTCCTCCCCAGCAGGAGCAGACCCAAATTTTAGATATCCAGGTCAATGTCGGCAGAACCGGAGCTTTGACTCCGGTGGCTGTTTTAAAACCAGTCCGAGTAGGAGGAGTAGAAGTCCGCAGAGCCACTTTGCACAACGAAGATGAGATGACCAAAAAAGATATACGAATCGGAGATACGGTAATTATCCAAAGAGCCGGAGATGTGATTCCGGAAGTGGTCAAAGTTATCACCCAAGCCCGAACCGGTAAAGAGAAAAAATTCAAGTTTCCGGACAAATGCCCGGTCTGCGGCTCCAAAGTGGAAAGAGCAGAAGGTGAGGCAACTTATAGATGTACCGGCATGGCCTGTCCGGCACAACTGAAAGAGAGAATTGCCCATTTTGCTTCTAAGGGTGGTTTGGATATGGATGGACTGGGGTACAAGTATATCGAACAGCTGGTGGATTTGGGGCTGGTCAAAGACCCGGCTGATTTATTCTATTTGGAGAAAAAAGATTTGATGAAAATGGAGAGAATGGGAGAAAAACTGGCTTCTAATTTGTTGCAAGCTATTGAAAATGGTAAAAAAACAGATTTACCCCATTTAATTCACGCCTTGGGAATTAGGAATGTGGGGGAACATATGGCACAGGTTTTAGCCAGAGAATTCAAATCGATTGACAATCTGGCAAAGAAGAAACCGGAGGAGCTTACCGAAATTTTTGAAGTCGGTCCCATTGTGGCTCAATCTATTTACAATTTCTTTCATGACCCCAAAAATCTGACAGTTCTGGAAAAAATGAAGAAAGCCGGTTTAGTCTTTCCGGTGTATAAGGAAACTACTAAAAGGACCCCCATTACCGGAAAAATTTTTGTTCTGACCGGAGGACTTGCATCATTCAGCCGGGATGAAGCCAAACGAATCTT